>JAFLDG010000297.1 GCA_017302495.1 Burkholderiales bacterium | reverse complement strand
GGCAGGCTTAATGTTCCCGCTCATAATGGTACCGTTACGGTTCCATTTTACGGCTATATCTTTGCCTGCATTGCTTTTGATAATATCCACGGACGTCGACCGCGAACTCGAGGCGCGAGCGCGCGTGCTCGACGCACCAGTCGAGGAGCGCGTGCAGCAGCGCGTGCAGCAGCGCAGCATCGGTCACGACCTCGGCCGGCCGCAGGTCCTGGTGCAACCCGATGCCGGACCAGGCGCCTTCGCGACTGCGCTGCGCCAGCGCGTCGCGCACGACCTGGGCCAGCTGGCAGCGCTGCGGCTGCAGCTGCAGGCGGCCGGCGCCGAAGCGACTGAGCTGCCGGGCCGCCAAGGCGACGCGGCGCGCCTTGTCGACGTCATCGCGCAAGACTTGCAGCCCGGCCCGGTCGAGCCGGCCCGTGGTAGCGGCCGCGGTCAGGCGCTCCAGCGCCGCCTCGATCGGCGCCGCGACTTCGCCGCCGATCTGGGCGACCAGGTCGCGCCAGCAGCGTTCGCCGCCGTCTTCCCGGCCCGTCGCGGCGGCGCCGGCAATCGGTCGGCGGACCTCCAGCTCGAGTTCCAACAGCTCCATCGGGGTCACTCCTGCATCTGGTTCTTCGCTCTTCGCGCCGGTGCCGGGGGGCAGCGCCCCCGATCGGCCGGAACGGTTCGCCACGCACGCCGCGGGCCGGGAGATCATTCGGCTGCAGGCGATGGTCGGGAATCCCGCGAGCCCGGGGGCCGAACCCTGCGCCGCCTCCGGCGCGGTAGCAGTTCACGAACCCGGGGCGGCGGGTGGCCACCGCCGGCCGGCCGATGACGCGGCGGGCGGCTGCCGGTCTCGCGGCGGCCCTGCTTGCGGCCGGCTGCGCGCCGGCTCTGGACTGGCGCCAGGTGCAGCCCGAAGGCTCTGGCATCGTGATGATGTTCCCGTGCAGGTCGGCGAGCCATGCGCGCCGCGTGACGCTCGCGCGCTCCGTCGTGCGCCTGGAGCTCCACGCCTGCAGTACCGCCGGGGCCACCTGGGCGCTGGCCTTCGCCGATCTCGAGGATCCGGCCCTGATCGGCCCGGCAATGGACGAGTTGCGGGCGGCCGCGGCGGCCAACCTCGGCGCCTCGTCGATCCGGGAGGAGGCGCTGCAGGTGCCCGGTGCGACGCCGAACCCGGCCAGCCGGCGGGTCGACCTGCGGGGCCGTGCGCCCGACGGACGCAAGCTCGAGGAACACGTCGCGGTCTTCAGCAAGGGCCTGCGCATCTATCAGGCGACCGTGCTCGGCGAGCACCTCGAACCCGAGGCTGCCGGCACCTTCTTCGCCGGGCTGCGGCTGGTGCCATGAGCTCGCGCCCTGCGGCTGCGGGGCGAGCGCGCCCGCCTTTCGGGGGGCGGGCGGCGTGAATGTCGATAATGCGAACGGAAGTGCCCGTCGATGACCAAGCTGCTGATCGTCGCCCATGCGCCCCTGGCTTCGGCCCTGAAGGCGGTCGCCGTCCATGCTTATGCCGACTGCGGCGAGAACATCGAGACCGTGGACGTTCCCGACGATTGGGATCACGACCGGGTGGCCGCGGCGGTGCGTGCGTTGCTCGCGCAGCGGCCGGGCACCGAGACGCTGCTGCTCACGGACGTCTTCGGGGCGACGCCGGGCAAGGGTTCGGCGACCCTGGCCGACACCCCCGGCGTCCGGGTGCTCGTCGGCGTGAACGTGCCGATGGTGCTGCGCCCGGTGTGCTCGGGGCTCGACGCGCCGGTGGACCAGCTGGCCGATTGCGCGCTGGTGGGAGCCACGCGCGGCATCATGCCGGTCGGAACGTTGAAACGGCAGGACCAGCCCAGACCACCCGGTCGCGATGATCAAGAAGACTCTGACGATCAGCAATAAGCTCGGGCTGCATGCCCGGGCCTCGGCCAAGCTGACCAAGCTGGCAGGCAGTTTCGCCTGCGACGTCCACCTGACGCGCAACGGTCGGCGCGTGAACGCCAAGAGCATCATGGGCGTGATGATGCTGGCGGCCGGCATGGGCAGCGAGGTCGAGCTCGAGACCGACGGGACCGACGAGCAGGCGGCACAGGAGGCGATCGCGGTGCTCGTGAACGACAGGTTCGGCGAGGGGCAGTAGCCCCGCCCGGCGGGGCGTGGCCGCGCGTCGCTGCGCTACATTGGCCGCATGAGCATCCAGCTGTTCGGTATGGCCGTCTCGCGCGGGGTGGCCATCGGCCGTGCCGTGCTGGTCGCGTCCAGCCGGGTCGACGTGGCGCACTACTTCGTGACGCCGGAGCGCATCGAGACCGAGGTCGAGCGGCTTCGCCACGCGCGCGACGCGGTGGCGGGCGAACTCGAAACGCTCAAGCACGAGTTGCCCGACGATGCGCCGGCGGAGCTGTCCGCGCTGCTCGACGTGCACCTGATGTTGCTGCACGACGAGGCGCTCACCGGTGCGACGAAGCACTGGGTTCGCGAGCGTCACTACAACGCCGAGTGGGCGCTGTCGGCGCAGCTGGAGGTGCTGGCGCGCCAATTCGACGAGATGGAGGACGAGTACCTGCGTGAGCGCAAGGCCGATCTGGAACAGGTGGTCGAGCGCATGCTCAGCGCGCTCGCACGCGACCCCGGCGACGTGGGAGCGGTTGCCGTGTCGCCGATCGGTGTGCGCGACTTCGGCGGGGAGGATCCGCTCGTGCTCGTCGCGAACGACATCGCGCCGGCGGACATGCTGCAGTTCAAGCGCAGCGTGTTCACCGGCTTCATCACCGACGTGGGCGGGCGGACATCGCACACCGCGATCGTCGCGCGCAGCATGGACATTCCAGCGGTCGTCGGGGCGCGCGAGGCCAGCCGCCTGATCCGGCCGGACGACTGGGTGGTGATCGACGGGGACTTCGGCGTGGTGATCGTCGACCCGTCGCCGATCATGCTGGAGGAGTATCGCTTTCGCCAGCGGCAGAGCGAGCTCGAGCGGGCGCGGCTCGACCGGCTGCGGCACACGCCGGCCGTGACGCTGGACGGACAGGTCGTCGAGCTGCTGGCGAATATCGAGCAGCCGCAGGATGCGGCGGCGGCCCTGCAGGCCGGCGCCGTCGGCGTCGGCCTGTTCCGCAGCGAGTTCCTGTTCCTGAATCGCGGCGGCGACCTGCCGGGCGAGGACGAGCAGTTCGAGGCCTATCGCGCGGCGGTGCAGGCGATGCAGGGGCTGCCGGTGACGATCCGCACGGTCGACATCGGCGCGGATAAGCCCCTCGAGCGCATGAGCGCACAGGAGTTGCGGCATGAACATGTACTGAACCCCGCGCTCGGCCTGCGCGCGATTCGCTGGAGCCTGTCCGAGCCGGGCATGTTCCGGCAGCAGTTGCGGGCGATCCTGCGCGCGAGCGCGTTCGGCAAGCTGCGCATCCTGATTCCGATGGTGGCGCACCTGGTCGAGGTGCGGGCCGTGCTGGACGCCCTGACGCGCGCGCGTCAGCAGCTCGACGCGGCCGGGCGTGCCTACGGCGCGGTCGAGGTGGGCGCGATGATCGAAGTCCCGGCTGCCGCGCTCAACCTCGGCCCCTTTCTGCAGCATTTCGACTTCGTTTCGATCGGGACGAACGACCTGATCCAGTACACGCTCGCGATCGATCGTGCCGACGATGCCGTGTCGCACCTGTTCGACCCGTGGCATCCGGCCGTGCTCGGATTGATCGCGGGGGTCATCGAGCGCGCCCTGGCGGCCGGCAAAGGCGTCAGCGTGTGCGGCGAAATGGCCGGCGACCCCGCCTTCACCGAGTTGCTCCTGGCTGCCGGACTGCGCAGTTTCTCGATGCATCCCGCGCAGATCGCGGCGATCAAGCAGCGGATCCTGCGCGCCGATACACGACGCCTCGCTCTGGCCTTGCCTCGCGTGCTGCAGGCCGAGGACCCCAAGGCCGCGGCCGCGGCGGTCTTCGGCGCCGGGGCGGTCTGAAGTCGGCCAGGGACACGCAAGCCGGCAGGCAAGCCGAACCTGCAGCTGCGCGGCCCCACAAAGCCCGGCAGCGCGGCGAGGGCGGCCCTGCGTCCGGCGATCCGCTCCGCGGTTCGAGCCCTTAGAGAGGTGTACCCACGGCAGGCGTTGACACGATCGCCGAAGCGTGCCATACTTCCATCTCTTTGCTGCTGACGAACTCGTTCCAGGCAGCCGCTCTTTAACAACACACAGCCGATAAGCGTGGGCGTTCGAAGGCGAGTGCCACTGGGTTTGCGAGTCATCGTGAACCCTGGGGCCGGCAACGGCCTCGAACGCTCAATGAAGTGAAGTTCACTTCAATTCTTTGAGCTCATTATCAAGATCGAACTGTAGAGTTTGATCCTGGCTCAGATTGAACGCTGGCGGCATGCCTTACACATGCAAGTCGAACGGTAACGCGGGGCAACCTGGCGACGAGTGGCGAACGGGTGAGTAATGCATCGGAACGTGCCCAGTAGTGGGGGATAGCCCGGCGAAAGCCGGATTAATACCGCATACGACCTACGGGTGAAAGCGGGGGACCGCAAGGCCTCGCGCTAATGGAGCGGCCGATGTCAGATTAGGTTGTTGGTGGGGTAAAGGCCTACCAAGCCTGCGATCTGTAGCTGGTCTGAGAGGACGACCAGCCACACTGGGACTGAGACACGGCCCAGACTCCTACGGGAGGCAGCAGTGGGGAATTTTGGACAATGGGGGAAACCCTGATCCAGCCATGCCGCGTGCGGGAAGAAGGCCTTCGGGTTGTAAACCGCTTTTGTCAGGGAAGAAATTGTCCGGGCTAATACCCCGGGCCGATGACGGTACCTGAAGAATAAGCACCGGCTAACTACGTGCCAGCAGCCGCGGTAATACGTAGGGTGCGAGCGTTAATCGGAATTACTGGGCGTAAAGCGTGCGCAGGCGGTTCTGTAAGACAGAGGTGAAATCCCCGGGCTCAACCTGGGAACTGCCTTTGTGACTGCAGGGCTTGAGTACGGCAGAGGGGGATGGAATTCCGCGTGTAGCAGTGAAATGCGTAGATATGCGGAGGAACACCGATGGCGAAGGCAGTCCCCTGGGCCTGTACTGACGCTCATGCACGAAAGCGTGGGGAGCAAACAGGATTAGATACCCTGGTAGTCCACGCCCTAAACGATGTCAACTGGTTGTTGGAGGGGTTCCCCTTCAGTAACGAAGCTAACGCGTGAAGTTGACCGCCTGGGGAGTACGGCCGCAAGGTTGAAACTCAAAGGAATTGACGGGGACCCGCACAAGCGGTGGATGATGTGGTTTAATTCGATGCAACGCGAAAAACCTTACCT
>JAFLDG010000296.1 GCA_017302495.1 Burkholderiales bacterium | reverse complement strand
GCCGCCGACCCGCGCCGGCCGCGCCGCGCCCCGTCACAGGCGGACCGGGATGCCGTCGCGCGCGAGCAGCGCCTTGGCCTCGCCGACCGTGAACTCGCCGTAGTGGAAGATGCTCGCGGCCAGCACCGCGTCGGCGCCGCCGAGGCGGATGCCTTCGGACAGGTGCTCGAGCGCGCCGACGCCGCCGGAGGCGATCACCGGCACCGGCACCGCGTCGCTGACCGCGCGCGTGAGTTCCAGGTCGAAGCCGCTGCGGGTGCCGTCGCGGTCCATGCTCGTGAGCAGGATCTCGCCGGCACCGTACTCGGCCATCTGCACCGCCCAGGCGACCGCGTCGAGGCCGGTGTTCCGGCGCCCGCCGTGGGTGTAGACGTCCCAGCCCGGGCCGCGCGCGGCGAGATCGTCGCCGGTTCGGCGCTTGGCGTCGATCGCGACGACGATGCACTGCGCGCCGTACTTGTCGCTCGCGTCGCGGATCACCTGCGGGTTCGCGACCGCGGCGGAGTTGAAGCTGACCTTGTCGGCGCCGGCGTTGAGCAGCCGGCGCACGTCGGCCACCGTGCGCACGCCGCCGCCCACCGTGAGCGGGATGAAGACCTGCGCCGCTACCGCCTCGACGATGTGCAGGATCAGGTCGCGGTCGTCGCTGGTGGCGGTGATGTCGAGGAAGGTCAGCTCGTCGGCGCCCTGCTCGTTGTAGCGCGCGGCGATCTCCACCGGATCGCCGGCGTCGCGCAGCTCGACGAAGTTGACGCCCTTGACGACCCGCCCGCCGGTCACGTCCAGGCACGGGATGATGCGCTTGGCGAGCATGGCGGGCGCGCCGGCGATCAGGGCGCGCCGTTCAGCTCGTCCGCCCGCTGCTGCGCGGCGGCGAAGTCGAGCGCGCCGGTGTAGATCGACCGACCGCAGATCACCGCCTCGATGCCCTCGGCTTCGACCGCGCACAGCTTCTCGATGTCGGCGATGTCCGACACCCCGCCCGAGGCGATCACCGGGATCGTCAGCGCCTGCGCCAGCTTGACGGTGGCCTCGACGTTCACGCCGGTGAGCATGCCGTCGCGGCCGATGTCGGTATAGATCACCGCCTCGACGCCGTAGTCCTCGAACTTCTTCGCCAGATCCACCACCTCGTGGCCGGTGAGCTTGCTCCAGCCGTCGGTGGCGACCTTGCCGTCCTTGGCATCCAGGCCGACGATGATGTGGCCGCCGAAGGCGCTGCACGCGTCCTTCAGGAAACCCGGGCCCTTCACCGCCGCGGTGCCGATGATCACGAACGAGATGCCGTCGTCCAGATAGCGCTCGATCGTGTCCAGGTCGCGGATGCCGCCGCCGAGCTGCACCGGGATCTCGTCGCCGACCGCGCGCAGGATGCTCCGCACCGCCGGCTCGTTCACCGGCCGGCCGGCAAAGGCACCGTTCAGGTCGACCAGGTGCAGCCTTCGCGCGCCGGCGTCGAGCCAGCGCCGCGCCATCGCGCCGGGGTCGTCGCCGAAGATGGTGGACGCGTTCATGTCGCCCTGTTGCAGACGGACGCACTTGCCGTCCTTGAGATCGATGGCCGGTATCAGCAGCATGGCCGGAGCCGAAGCGGGAGGAAGGGGGAGGTCGGCGCTCTCAGGGCTTCCAGTCGAGGAAGTTGCGGTACAGGGCGAGCCCGTCGCTGGCGCTCTTCTCGGGATGGAACTGGGTGGCAAAAATGTTAGCGCGCGCGATGGCGCTGGTAAAGCGCGCGCCGTAGTCGGTGCTGCCGGCGCTGTCGCGCGGCTCGGCCGGGTGGGCGTAGTAGCTGTGCACGAAGTAGAAGTAGGCGCCGTCGGCGACGCCGCGCCACAGCGGATGCGCCCGGCCCTCGTGCGCATGCTGCCAGACGCGGTTCCAGCCCATCTGCGGCACCTTGTACCGGCTGCCGTCGGCCTGGCGCTGGCCGTCGAGGCGAAAGCGCTGCACCCGCCCGGGAATCAGGCCGAGGCCGGGCGTGTCCTGCTCCTCGCTCCAGTCGAGCAGCATCTGCATGCCGACGCACACGCCGAACAGCGGCTTCGTCGCAGCCGCCTCGAGCACCGCCTCGCGCAGGCCGGAGGATTGCAGCTCGCGCATGCAGTCGCGCATCGCCCCCTGGCCGGGCAGCACCACGCGTTCGGCGGCGCGCACCGCGTCGGGCGCCTGCGTCACCCGCACGTCGACGCCGCGGTCGCGTGCGACGTGCAGCACCGCCTGCGACACCGAGCGCAGGTTGCCCATGCCGTAGTCGACGACCGCGACGAAGCCGCCCATCAGCGCCAAGCCGCTACAGCGTGCCCTTCGTCGACGGCACCACGCCGGCCGAGCGCGGGTCGGGCGCGAGCGCCATGCGCAGCGCGCGCGCGAAGGCCTTGAACACGGTCTCGCACTGGTGGTGCGCGTTCTGGCCCTTCAGGTTGTCGATGTGCAGCGTGACCCCGGCGTGGTTCGCGAAGCCCTGGAAGAACTCGAACGCGAGCTGGGTGTCGAAGGCGCCGACCATGCCGGCCTTGAACGGCACGTCCATGTGCAGGCCCGGGCGGCCGGAGAAGTCGATCACCACGCGCGACAGCGCTTCGTCCAGCGGCACGTAGGCGTGGCCGTAACGGGTGATGCCCTTCTTGTCGCCGACGGCCTGCGCGACCGCCAGGCCGAGCGTGATGCCGACGTCCTCCACCGTGTGGTGGCCGTCGATGTGCAGGTCGCCCTTCGCGTCGACCTCGAGGTCGATCAGGCCGTGGCGCGCGATCTGGTCGAGCATGTGGTCGAAGAAGCCGATACCGGTGGCGAGCTGCGCCTGCCCGGTGCCGTCCAGGTCGACCCGGACGCGGATCTGCGTTTCCTTCGTGTCGCGGCGCACGTCGGCGCTGCGGTGTGCCGGGTGATTCATCTACAGGCTCGCTTTCAGCGCATCCAGCAGCTGCGTGTTCTCGTCGGGCGTGCCCACCGTCAGCCGCAGGCAGTTCGCCAGCAGCGGGTGCAGCCCTTCGACATTCTTCACCAGCACCCCGCGCGCTTTCAGGCCCGCGAACACGCGCTTCGCGTCGGGCACGCGCACCAGGACCATGTTCGCCTCGCTCGGGAACGGCTCGCAGCCGGGCAGCTCGCGCAGCGCCGCCTGCAGCCGCTCGCGCTGCTCGCGGATGACCGCCGCCTGGCGCGCGAACTCGTCCGCATGCGCGAGCGCGAACAGCGTCGCCTCGGCGTTGAGCACGCCGACGTTGTACGGCGGGCGCACCTTGTCGATCTCGTCGATCAGCGCTGCCGCGCCGCACAGGTAGCCCAGGCGCACGCCGGCGAGGCCGAACTTGCTCAGCGTGCGCATCACGAGCACGTGCGGATTCGCGGCCAGGCTCGGCAGCCGGCTGCGCGACGCGAAGGGCTGGTAGGCCTCGTCGAAGACGACGAAACCTTCCTGCTCGGCCACCGCGGCGACGATGCGATCGATCGCCGCGTCTTCGAACAGGTTCGCGGTCGGGTTGTTCGGGTAGGCGAGGTAGGTCAGCGCCGGGCGGTGGCGCGCGATCGCCTCGAGCATCGCCTCGGTGTCGAGCTCGAAGCGAGCGGTGAGCGGCACGCCGACGAAGTTCAGCCCCTGCAGCCGCGCCGACATCTCGTACATCACGAAGCCGGGCAGCGGCGCGAGGATGGTCGCGCCCGGCAGGTCGCAGGCCATCGCGAGCAGCGAGATCAGCTCGTCCGACCCGTTGCCGAGCATCAGCCGGCAGCCGGCCGGCAGTTGCACGAACGCGCCCAGCGCAGCGATCACGTCGGCGCTGCTGCGGCCCGGGTAGCGGTTGATCGCGACCCGGCCGAGCCTCGCCGCCAGTTCGCGCTGCAGCTCGGGCGGCAGGCGGAACGGGTTCTCCATCGCGTCGAGCTTGACCAGGCCCTCGCTCGGCTGGATCGCGTAGGCGTGCATGCTCTGCACGTCCTGGCGGATCGTGCGGCTCAGGCGGGTGTCGAGAGGAATCATGCCGGTGCGTCCAGGATCTCCGGGCCGACGACGAAGGGATTCACGATGCGCAGGCCGTCGATGCGCTGGTCGTGCTGCAGGTCCTCGGTCAGCAGCCAACTGCAGCCCTGGTGTCGGGCCGACGCGGCGACCAGCGCGTCCCAGTAGCTCAGGCCGAATCGGCTCTCGAGCCCCCACGCCGTCTCGACCGTGGCGTGGTCGACCGCCCAGGGTTGCCAACGCTGGTAGCGGCGGACCTCGGCGCGCGCATCGCCGGCCGGCATCGCCGGTCTGAGCTTGCGCGTCGCATTGGCATAGAACTCGTTCAGCACCTGGACGCTCAACCGGCCGTTACGCCGCAGCCAGAGTGCGCGCAGCCACTCGCGCGCCGTGCGATGCTTGGCCGGGTCGGCCCGGTCCTCGCTGTACAGCAGGACGTTGGTGTCAACGAAAACGGTCGAGGCGCTCGGCATAGATCTCGTCCCGGCGCGGGTACGGGCTGCCGTCCGAGGAATAGGTCGCGTCCCGCTGCAGCCACTCGTTCATCGCCCGCTCGTACGCGTCGTCGCTGCGCATCTTCTCGGCCAGCAACTCGCCGACCAGCCGGGACACGCTGGTGTTGCGCCGCGCGGCCTCGAGCCGTGCCCACTCGGCGACGCTGTCGTCCATCGTCACGGTGACGTTCTTCATGATGATCAATCTCACGAAGTCAGTGTTTCACGAGTTTCGTGAATCACGAAATCCGTGTCAACAGATCTCCGCACTGCTGTCCGTACCGGCGGCCAATGGCAGCCGAAGCAGCATCTTGCGTTCGCCGTCGACGACCTGCCCGGTGTAAGCAAATCCTAACTTCTCGTAAAACGGCCCGGCATGGCCCTCGAGGGTCTGGTGCGACAGGCCGACTTCGGTCATGCCGAGCCGGCGCGCCTCGTCGATCACCCAGGCCATCGCGCGCCGGCCGATGCCGCGGCGCTGGTGCCGGTGGTCGACCATCAGCCGCCAGACGTAGAGCTGGTTTGCCGGGCGCTCGTCGTCCAGCCGCGCGTCGTAGAGCAGCAGCAGCCCGACCGCGTCGGCACCATCGAACAGCGCGAGCACCCGGCTCGCCGGCTCGTACGCCGCCTGCGCCACCGACTTCGCCGCCGGCGCGACCAGGCCGCGCTGGCTCTCGGCGACCTCGAGCGCGAGCACCGCGTCCAGGTTCGATGCGTCCACCGGCCGGACCGCGAAGCCGTCGGCCGCCGGGTCGGCCCCGGCCGG
>JAFLDG010000295.1 GCA_017302495.1 Burkholderiales bacterium | reverse complement strand
GCTCTGGCCGGATTACGCCGACTCCGGCGTGGCCGGTATATGCCGACTCCGCCGTCGTCGTCGCCGGCCCTCAGCTGGCCGGATTACGCCGACTCCGAAGTGGCCTGATTACGCCGGTCGCTGACAGGCGTGCGCGAATAGGCGCCCATGCCGGCGCCGCCGCCGCTGCCGAACATCGCGCCGAAGGCGTTGAAGTCGGTGTTCGCGGCCGTGCCTTCGGCGGCGGCCAACTGCACGCCCGAGCGGTTGTCGATCATCACCAGCGTGGTCGACGCCTCGTTGGTCTTCATGCTGCCGGCCAGCGCTCCGATCAAGCCGAGCGTGCCGCCGAAGCTGGCCAAGGCCGCACCGGCAGCGCCACCGCCGGTGGCCTGGCTGAACTGGATGCTCGGGTTCATGGTGTAGTCGGCTGCCACCATCTGCCCGGCGCCCATGTTGCTGCCCTGGCGCATCTCGCCCGAGTCGCGCAGGCTGCGCTCGACCTGCATGTTCTGCATCGCCGCGCCACGCTCGACGACGACGAAGCAGTTCGACTGCTGGATCATCATGCGCAGCACCGGCACCGTGGAGCCGAGCTTGTATTCCTGCAGCGTGTAGTACCAGGGGGCACTCTGGTCTTCGACCACGCCCAGCGTGCCCAGGCTCTGGTCGCACTTCTCGAGAATGCTGTTGGCGTTGGTTGCGGTGGCGCCGCCGGCTGATCCGGTGACGGCGGTCTTGGATCCGCCGCCGACTTCCGGCGTGGTGGCCAGGCACCCGCTCAGCAAGAGCAAAACGGGGCCAAGGGCCGTGCCGATGCCCATGGCACCTGTGGCCTCGGGGCGTTGCTTGCGGTTCGGGTTCATCTAATCCTCACTTTGTTGCGCTGGATCAAATTGCCGCTTCGGCGTGTCAACGGGGCATCCCGCGGCCTGGACGCTGCGCCGCTTCGAACGCATGGCCGGTGCGCGCTCGGCCAGGATTTCCCACAGCTGCGCCACGCTGGTGAACGCCCGCGAGCCCGCGAACCGGGGCGCCTGCACCACGCCCACCAAGTGCTGGCCCTTGCCGCCCTGGCATCGGTAGATCCTGACGACGAAGCTCTCCACCGGCGTTCGCATGGCGCGTCCCTGACTGCTCCAGGCTGCAGCTTGCGCCGCAGGGCATGACAGATCGGGTACGGATTCGGCGTGTCGCTCGCGCCCGCATCCCCCTTTCGGGGGATGAACCGGTCTTGACGCGCCCCGCAGCGCCGCATCAAATCCACGCGCGCGAGCGGCTGAGGTCCCGGCAAGCGGGCTTGGCCCCGCGCACCAGGAGAAGGGGCGCTTGCAGCGCCGCAAACAAGAAGCTCATCGGGGCGTTGTCGAATGTCACCCACCGTCAGCGCATCCCGCTTGGCGAAGACGACACGCCCTAGGTGCAACCTCGTGTTCAGGCGGGAGCGCCTGTTGCAGGTGCTCGCAGATCCGCGCAGGTCCGTTTGCACCTGGCTGGAAGGGCCGCCCGGCTCGGGCAAGACGGTGCTGTTGGCCAGCTTCGTGAACGCCGCCGCCAGGGACTGCCTGTGGTACCAGGTGGACCCGGAGGATGCCGACCCCGCCGCCTTCTTTGCCTGCATGCTCGCAGCGGCCCGTCGAGCGCTGGGCGACGATGCGGCCAGCAGGTTGCCACCGCCGACGCCGGACGCCCTCGTTGGACTGGCTGGTTACGCGCGCCGGTTCTTCGCGCAGCTGTTCGACCTGGCGCCCAACTTGACGGTGGTGATGGACGATTACCACGAAGCGCCGCTCGAATGCCCGCTGCACGAGATACTGCATGTGGCCATCGAGCAGGCGCCGGCCGAGGCCCTGATCGCCGTGGCGAGCCGGTCTCGACCGCCGCCGCAGCTTGCGCGGCTGCGGATATCCGGCGTCGTGCAGACCGTCGACTGGAGCCATCTCGAACTGACGGCTGACGAAGTCGCGGGAATGGCGGCGCTGCACGGCATGGCTCTGGAACCCCTTCAGGTCGAACACTGGCGCGACCGCTGCGGCGGCTGGGCGGTGGGGCTGCGCCTGTTGCTGCGGCCGGATGCAGCACCGGACTTGCGCATTGCGGCAACCGGGCCGCAAACGCTGCTGTTCGATTACCTGGGCCAGGAGGTGTTCTGCAAGCTGGCGCCTGCCGACCAGTCCCTCTTGCTGCGGCTCGCCTTTCTTCCGCGGATGCTGGCCAGCGTTGTCGGCGATCTCGAGAGTCCGGCGGCAGCCGAACGAGCACTGACCATGTTGGTTCGGCGCAATCTGTTCACCATGGTGAGCGACGAAGACGCGGCCAGCTACAGCTTTCATCCGCTCTTTCGAGAGTTCCTGCTTCACCGGGCAAGGTTGGTCTTGCCGAAGGACGAGCTGATTCAGATCGCCCTGCGCGCCGCGGATGCGCTGCAGGCCCGGGGCCTGACCGAAGACGCTGTCCAGGTGCTGGTCGAGGTGGAGGCCTGGCCGCAACTGGCGCGACTGGTGCTGCACGAGGCGCCGGCTTGCCTGGCGTTGGGGCGGACCCATACGCTGGAGCAGTGGTTGCGCGCATTGCCTGCGTCCATGGTCGAGCAAGACCCGTGGCTGCTGTACTGGCTGGGTGCGAGTTGCGCGCAACGCGACCCGACTTCGGCCCGCGGCAACATGGAGCGGGCATTCGACCTGTTCAATGCCCGGCAGGACAAGACCGGCACGCTGCTGGCTTGGGCCGGCGTGGTCGATTGCATCTTCTACATGTACGTCGACCTGACGCAGTTCGATCCCTGGATTGCTGGCCTCGATGCAATGGACGATGGGAACCCTTCGTTCCCGTCGCCCATCGTCGAAGCGAAGGTCAGCTTAAGCATGTTCGTTGCCCTGGCGTTCCGACAGCCCCAGCACCCAAGGTTCGACGCCTGGCGCAGCCGTCTCGCGGCCTGCGCCGAAGCGACGCCCGATCCGATGTTCCGCCTGATGGCGCAGCTGTACCTGTTGACCAGCCAGATATGGTCCGGCGACCTAAATGGCGCTGGCGTTGCGCTTCAAGAATTGAAGCGCGAAAGCGCGACGCGGCGGTCGACGCCTCTCGTCGAGTTGGTCGGCCACCTCAGCGAGGCAACGCTGGCTCTGTATACGGGTGAGGTCGAGCGGTGTTTCGATGCCATCGAGAATGGGCTCGCGACTGCCGAAGGCTCGGGCATCCGTATCTGGGACAAGGTGTTGCTGGGCCAGGGTGCCGCGCTCGCCTTGAGCCATGGCCAGGTCGAGCGCGGACGTGCCTTTGCCGGCAGGCGCGCCGCATCATCGGCGCGAACGGGCGACTACGAGGAGCGAAGTTTCTATCACGCCATCGAGGCGTGGGCATGTTGGCTCGACTCGAAGCAGGCCGAGGCGCTGGCGCACGCGAGACTGGGCATCGACTTCGCGCAGCGCATGGGATTGCCCCACTTTGGCGCGATCAGCGCACTCACGATGTCCGTCGTCTGCTTCGAGTGCGGCGATCAAGATGCCGGGCTGCAACGCGTTGCGGCGGGACGGGAGATCGGCCTGCTGACCCGCAACCCGATGCTTCAGTGGATGGCCGACCTGCTGGAGGCCTACATGCGGCTGCGGCAGGGTAAACCGGCCAATGATCTGATTGCACGCTGCATGGCCGTGGGACGGCAGCATGGTTACCGGCACTTCTTCTTCTGGCCGAGACGTGTGGTGGCCGTGGTCTGCCTCGAGGCGCTGGCCCTGGGCATCGAACTGGAGTACGTGCATGAACTGATCGAGAAGGGGAGGCTGCCGCCGCCAGAGGCTGCGCGCGCAGACCAGTGGTCCTGGCCGGTCAAGGTCTATACGCTCGGGCGATTCGTGGTGCTCGTCCACGGCGTGCCGCTCCGGTTCGAAGGTAAGGCACAGCGCGCGCCGCTGAATCTGCTGAAAGCCATCATCGCGCATGGGGGACACGACGTATCCGAGGCCCGGGTCATCGACGATCTGTGGCCCGAGGCCGAAGGCGATGCCGGCGAGCAGGCATTGGCAACTACCTTGTCTCGCCTAAGAAAGCTGGTCGGCGCAGCAACCGTCAGGCGACAGGCGGGGCACTTGTCCCTCGATGACGCGCAGTGCTGGGTCGACTGCCACGCGCTACAGCACTGGGTGCTGGATCCGCCGAAAGCCGCATCGGGCACGACCTACGGAGACATCAAACGGCTCTACCAGGGCGACTTCCTGCGTAGCGAGGGCGATGCGCCGTGGATGCTGCCGCTGCGCGAACGCTTACATATGGCACTGGTCAAGACGATTTGCGCCCGCGGCGAAGATGCGCTCGCGAATCGACAAGCCGACCTCGCAGTGGAGTTCTTCGAGTTGGGGCTGACCATCGACGACCTGGTCGAAGCCTTCCACGCCGGGCTGATGCGCTGTCACCTTCAGAGCGGGCAACCCAGCCTCGCGGCGGCGGCCTACCAGCGATGCCGGAGAACGCTGTGGAACCACCTTGGCGTCGAACCGTCCGAGGCGACCCGACGCCTGGAAATGGCTGCTCGCGCTGCAGGGGCCAGGGGTCGCAGCGTGAGCGGCGGCTCCGGCGTTCAGCATTGACCGAGCAGCCGCAGCGAATAGTCGATCGCGCGCAGGTCCTTCGTCAAGTGCCCGATCGAGATCCGGTCGACGCCGGTGGCGGCGATCTCGCGCAGGATGCCGAGCGTGACGCCGCCCGAGACTTCGAGCAGCGCACGACCGCGATTGATCCGCACCGCCTCGCGCATCCGGTCGAAGTCGAAGTTGTCGAGCAGCACGCTGGTCGCGCCGGCGGCGAGCGCCTCCTCGAGTTGCGCGAGCGTCTCGACCTCGATCTGGACCTCGACGCCGGCGTTCAGCGCCGCGGCGTTGCGCAGCGCCTGCGTCACGCTGCCGGCGGCCGCGATGTGGTTCTCCTTGATCAGGATGCCGTGCCACAGCGCGAGCCGCTGGTTCTGCCCACCGCCGACGCGCACCGCGTACTTCTGCGCCAGCCGCAGACCGGGCAGCGTCTTGCGGGTGTCGAGCACCGCGCAGCCGCGCGGGTTCGGCGACGCGCCTTCGATCGCGCGCACGTGGCGCCGGGTCTCGGTCGCGGTACCGCTGAGCAGCTGCAGGAAATTCAGCGCCGGCCGCTCGGCCGACAGCAGCGCGCGCGCGTCGCCGTCGATCGTGCAGACGATCGCGTCGGCCGGCAGCTCGGCGCCTTCGGCGAAGGCCCAGCTCACGACGGTGGCCGGGTCGACCGCGTGCATCACGCCGCCGAACCAGTCGCGGCCGCACAGCACCGCCGGCTCGCGCACGCG
>JAFLDG010000294.1 GCA_017302495.1 Burkholderiales bacterium | reverse complement strand
GCCGCCGAGCGCGCCGAACAGCGGCACCGCGACGACCAGCGGCACCACCAGCTGCGCGAGCGCGACGCCGAGGTTGCCCAGCCCCGCGTTCAGGCCGAGCGCGGTGCCCTTGCGCGACTGCGGATAGAAGAAGCTGACGTGCGCCATCGAACTGGCGAAGTTGCCGCCGCCGAGACCGCACAGCAGCGCCAGCGCGACCATCGATTCGTACGGCGTGTCCGGCCGCTGCACCGCGAAGCCGATGCCGAAGGCCGGCAGCAGCAGGCTGGCGGTGGCGATCGCGTTGAAGCGCCGGCCGCCGAAGGCCGGCACCGCGAACGCGTAGAAGATGCGCAGCGTCGCGCCGCTCAGCGCGGGCAGCGCGGCCAGCCAGAACAGCTGGTTGGCCGAGTAGCGGAAACCCGCCGCCGGCAGCTCGACGACCACCGCCGACCACACCATCCAGACCGCGAACGCGAGCACCAGCGCCGGCACCGACAGCCACAGGTTGCGGCGCGCGACGCGTTCGCCCTGCGTGCGCCAGAACCCCGGGTCGTCGGGGTCCCAGCCGCGGATCAGCTGCATCGTGGTCATCGCGTCGCGGCGCCTCGGGCGGCCCTCAGGGGTTCTTCACGTACGCGCCGCGGCGCAGGTAGAACCACCAGTTCAGCACCAGCGACAGCGCGTAGAACACCGCGAAGCCGTAGAACGCGGCCTGCGGCGTGCCGGCCTTGATCTGCTCGCCGATCACCACCGGCGCGACGAAGGCGCCGTAGGCCGCCACCGCCGAGGTCCAGCCGAGCACCGGGCCGGCCTGGGTGCGGTCGAAGATCACGCCGATCGTGCGGAAGGTCGAGCCGTTGCCGATGCCGCTGGCGAAGAACAGCACCATGAACAGGCCGAGGAACATCGGGAAGTAGGTCTCCGGCGTCGCCGAACCGTAGGCCAGCATCATCACGTAGCCGACCGCGACCGATGCCGCCGCCATCATCACCGTGATGACCTGGGTGACGATCGAGCCGCCCCACTTGTCGCTGATCCAGCCGCCGATCGGCCGCACCGCGGCGCCGACGAAGGGGCCGATCCAGGCGTAGGTCAGCGCCGACGGCGCGTTCGGGTTCTTCAGCGTGTGCTGCATGACGCCGTTGGCATCGGCCACGTGCTGGAAGCCGAAGATCACGGTGATCGCCAGCGGCAGCGCCATCGAGAAGCCGATGAACGAGCCGAAGGTGACGATGTAGAGCGCGGTCAGGCTCCAGGTGTGCTTGTCCTTGAAGATCGCGAACTGCTTCTTCACGCCTTCCTTCATGTCGCCGAAGGCGGCCAGCCGCATCACCAGCAGCGCGAGGATGATGTCGAGCGGGATCGCGACCCACATGCTCAGCAGCCCGAGGCCGGTGGGCTTGGGCAGGTACAGGTAGAGCATGAAGATCGCCGGCACGAAGGCGAGCGTGTACAGGTAGGTGATCTTCGAGAACGCGACGATCGCGTTGCCGGTGTGCGGCGACACGGTCTTCAGGTTGTTCATGCCGATCCAGCACAGCGCGCCGAGCGGCACGAGCGAGAACACCCAGGCGAAGCCGGCGTTCTGGATCCAGGTCGGCGTGCCGGCGGCGATCTTGCCGAAGATCCAGCCGCTGTCCTTGACCAGCGTCATCGCCTCGCCGCCGAAGGCGCCGAGCAGCGGCACCGTCATCACCAGCGGGATCACGATCTGCATCGTCGTCACGCCGAAGTTGCCGAGGCCCGCGTTCAGGCCGAGCGCGGTGCCCTGCAGCCGCTTCGGGAAGAAGCCGCTGATGTTCGACATCGACGACGCGAAGTTGCCGCCGCCGACCCCGGACCACAGCGCCATCAGCTGGAACGCCCACAGCGGCCAGTCGGGGTGCTGCAGCACGATGCCGGTGCCGATCGCCGGCGCGAGCAGCATCGAGGTCGTCAGGAAGATCGTGTTGCGCCCGCCGGCCAGGCGGATGAAGAACGACGCCGGGATGCGCATCGTCGCGCCGGAGATGCCGGCGATCGCGGTCAGCGTGAACAGCTCGGCCTGGGTGAAGGGGAAACCCAGGTTCAGCATCTGCACGGTGATGATGCCCCACATGCCCCAGACCGCGAAGCCGCACAGCAGCGCGGGGATCGAGATCCAGAGGTTGCGGTAGGCGATCTTCTTGCCGGTGCTCTCCCAGAAGGTCTCGTCCTCGGGGCGCCAGTCGGCGATCGTGCCCCCGTGGGAGCCGCCCGCGGCCGAGGCATGGGTGGTGGCGGTATTCATGATCGAAGCTCGCTTCGCGAAGGTGCGGCGGCGTCAGCCGGCCAGGTGGAATTCGGGGGACTTCGAGCCCATCAGCTCGGTGCGGCGGACCTCGGTCCAGTACATCCAGATCAGCGAGACCCAGACCACGCCGTACATCAGCATGAAGGCGCTGGAGCGCACGCCGGTGAAGTCCATCAGCGCGCCGAACATGATCGGCAGCACGAAGCCGCCGAGGCCGCCGGCGAGGCCGACGATGCCGCTGATCGTGCCGATGTTCTTCGGGTAGTCGTCGCTGATGTACTTGAACACGCTCGCCTTGCCGAAGGCCCAGGCCACGCCGAGCACCGCCATCAGCGCGGTGAAGGTGTAGACGTTCAGGCCGATGAAGAAGGTGCGCGGGCCGTTCACCGTCTGCACCGTGAACTCGGTCTGCGGGTAGGAGAGCAGGAACAGGCAGATCCAGCTGACCCACATCACCCACCAGGTGACCTTGTGCGCGCCGTGCTTGTCCGACAGCCAGCCGCCGATCGCGCGCAGCACGCCGCCGGGCAGGCTGAAGCAGGCCGCCAGCAGCGCCGCGACGCGGATGTCGAGGCCGTACTCGCCGACGTAGTACTGCACCATCCACAGGCTCAGCGCGACGTAGCCGCCGAAGACGATGCTGTAGTACTGGCAGTACTTCAGCACCTTCGGATCCTTCAGCGCCTTCAGCTGGTCGGTGAACTTGGTGTTCGACGGCACCAGGTGCGACGGGTCGCTGGCGCTGAACAGCCAGAACACGATCACCGTGCCGAGCATGATCGCGGCGTAGACCTGCGGCACCATCGTCCAGCCGAAGGCCACCACCAGCGCCGGCGCGACGAACTTGTTCACCGCCGCGCCCGAGTTGCCGGCGCCGTAGATGCCCATCGCCATGCCCTGGCGGTTGCGCGGGAACCAGCGCGCGACGTAGGGCGTGCCGACCGAGAACGAGCCGCCGGCCAGGCCGACGAACAGGCCGATGGCGAGGAAGTGCCAGTACGCGGTGGCGTAGGCCATCAGCCAGATCGCCGGCACGGTGGAGGCCATCAGGATCGTCATCACGATCCGGCCGCCGTACTTGTCGGTCCAGATGCCCAGCGGCACCCGGATCAGCGAGCCGGTGAGCACCGGCGTCGCGGTGAGCAGGCCGAACTCGGTGGCGTTGAGGTTCAGCGCCTTCTTGATCGGGATGCCGATCACGCCGAACATCATCCAGACCATGAAGCAGACGGTGAAGCCGAGCGTGCTGACGATCAGCACCGACCAGGCCTTGCGCATGTCGTTGGGGTTGGCGTTCATGCCGGATCTCCTCGAGAGGAACTGCCGCGACTGTCGCGCGCCGGCGCCGCGGCGACCATTCGCCGGACGGACGCGCCGCCCCGCGCCGAACGGACGATGGCGCCACGCCGGCGCATCGTCCGGAAGAACTACCCGGCGCGCCCCGTTGCCTTTTCTTGCGCCGGATCAAGGCCGGCGCAACCGACCGGTGGCTGGCGGCGAGTGACGGGTGGGCCGGCAAGCCTCGGGTCGAGGCCGGCCCCGTCAGGGCACAGAATCGGGGCCCGCCACCTTCCACCGCCCGGACGCCGGAGCCCCCACCGATGGACAGCATCCGCCTGAACCCCCTGGACGCCGCCTGGATCCTGACCGAGACCCGGGCCACGCCGAACCACGTCGGCGGACTGCTCGTGTTCCAGCTGCCCGACGACGCGCCGCGCGACTTCCTGCGCCGGCTGATGCACGACTTCCGCACCTACCGCGGCTTCGTCGCGCCGTGGAACCGGCGGCTGAAATACGCGTTCACGCTGAACCCGGTGCCGGAGTGGATCGAGGATCCGGCGATCGACCTCGAATACCACGTGCGCCACGCCGCCCTGCCGTGGCCCGGCGGCGAGCGCGAACTCGGCGAACTGGTCGGCCGGCTGCAGAGCATGCCGATGGACCTGAGCCGCCCGCCCTGGGAGTGCACGATCATCGAAGGGCTCGAGCACGGCCGCTTCGCGCTGTTCGTCAAGATGCACCACTCGCTGATCGACGGCATCAGCGGCATGCGGATGCTGCAGCAGGCGATGTCGCCCGACCCGCAGAAGAGCCTGGCGCTGCCGCCGTTCTGGTCCGGGCCCGAGGCCCCGAAGCCGGCACGGCGCGCGCCGGCGGTGCCGACGATGGCCGGCGTGATGGCCACCGCGGCGCAGGCGCTGCGCGGCCAGCTGCACACGGTGCCGCAGCTCGTCGCCGCGTTCGGCAAGATGCTCAGGCGCATCGGCGAACCCGGCGACGGCATGGCCCTGCCCTTCGACGCGCCGCTGTCGGTGCTGAACGGCCGGGTGCGCGAGAAGCGCCGCTTCGCGACCCAGCGCTTCGCGCTGGAGCGGCTGCGCACGCTGGCGAAGGCGGCCGACTGCACGCTGAACGACCTCGTGCTCGCGCTGTGCGGCGGCGCGCTGCGCCGCTTCCTGCTGGAACGCGACAGCCTGCCCGACAAGCCGCTGACGGCCGGCATCCCGGTGTCGGTGCGGCCGAAGGACGACCAGGGCACCGGCAACGCGATCAGCTTCATCGTCGCCACGCTCGGCACCGACATCGACGACGCGGCCGAGCGGCTGCAGGCGATCCGGGCCTCGGTGCGGCACGCGAAGGCGCACGTGCAGAGCCTGCCGCGGCAGGCGATGATGCAGTACACGGTGCTGCTGATGACGCCGACGATCGTCACGCTGCTCGGCGGCATCGGCGGGCGCACGCGGCCGATGTTCAACGTGACGATCTCGAACGTGCCGGGCCCCGAGAAGCCGCTGTACTTCCGCGGCGCGCGGCTGGAGGCGATCTACCCGGCGTCGATCGTCACCCACGGCCAGGCGCTGAACATCACCTGCCAGAGCTACGCCGGCACGATGGACTTCGGCTACACCGGCTGCCACTCGTCGGTGCCGAGCCTGCAGAAGCTGGCGGTCTACACCGCCGACGCGCTGGCCGAGCTGGAGGCGGCGCTGCTGCCGAAGCCGGCGCCTACTCAAAACAGAGCCAACAGTTTATTCATACTCAGACCTTGAGCTTGATAAAAAAGCTGTATGGG
>JAFLDG010000293.1 GCA_017302495.1 Burkholderiales bacterium | reverse complement strand
CCGCGCCGGCTGGCGCGCGCCGCGCGGCTCGCGCCGCGGCGAGACGCGCGACGGCAACGGCGGCGGCTTCGCCGCGCCGGCCGAGTTCGTCGCACAGGAGGTGCACGTGCCGGAGACGATCAGCGTCGCCGACCTCGCGCACAAGATGAGCGTCAAGGCCACCGAGGTGATCAAGCAGCTGATGAAGCTCGGCCAGATGGTCACGATCAACCAGCAGCTGGACCAGGAGACGGCGATGATCGTCGTCGAGGAGATGGGCCACAAGGCGCTGGCGGCCAAGCTCGACGATCCGGAGGCCTTCCTCGAGGAGGAGGAGGCGGCGACCACCGGCGACGAGACGCCGCGCGCGCCGGTGGTGACCGTGATGGGCCACGTCGACCACGGCAAGACCTCGCTGCTCGACTACATCCGCTCGACGCGCGTCGCCTCGGGCGAGGCCGGCGGCATCACGCAGCACATCGGCGCCTACCACGTGCAGACGCCGCGCGGCATGATCACCTTCCTCGACACGCCGGGCCATGCCGCGTTCACCGCGATGCGCGCGCGCGGCGCGAAGGCCACCGACATCGTGATCCTGGTCGTCGCCGCCGACGACGGCGTGATGCCGCAGACGAAGGAGGCAATCCACCACGCGAAGGCGGCCGGCGTGCCGATCGTCGTCGCGATGAACAAGATCGACAAGCCCGAGGCGAACGTCGAGCGCGTGCGCAGCGAACTCGTGGCCGAGCAGGTCGTGCCCGAGGACTTCGGCGGCGATTCGCCGTTCGTGCCGGTGTCGGCCAAGACCGGCCAGGGCATCGACGCGCTGCTCGAGCAGGTGCTGCTGCAGGCCGAGGTGCTCGAGCTGACGGCGCCGACCGACGCGATGGCCAAGGGCCTGGTGATCGAGGCCCGGCTGGACAAGGGCCGCGGCCCGGTGGCCACCGTGCTCGTGCAGAGCGGCACGCTGAAGAAGGGTGACGTCGTGCTCGCCGGCTCGGCCTACGGCCGCGTGCGCGCGATGCTCGACGAGGACGGCCAGGCCACCGACGAGGCCGGCCCGTCCATTCCGGTCGAGATCCAGGGCCTGACCGAGGTGCCGCAAGCCGGCGACGAGTTCATGGTGCTGGGCGACGAGCGCCGCGCGCGCGAGATCGCGACCTTCCGCCAGGGCAAGTACCGCGACGTCAAGCTGGCGAAGAAGCAGGCGGCCAAGCTCGAACACATGTTCGAGAGCATGGGCGAGGGCCAGGCGCAGACGCTGTCGCTGATCATCAAGGCCGACGTGCAGGGCTCGCAGGAGGCGCTGGCCCAGGCGCTGGGCAAGCTCAGCACCGACGAGGTCAAGATCCAGATCGTGCACTCCGCGGTCGGCGGCATCATCGAGAGCGACGTCAACCTGGCGATCGCGTCGAAGGCGGTGATCATCGGCTTCAACGTGCGCGCCGACGCCGGCGCGCGCAAGCTGGCCGAGGGCAACGGCGTCGACCTGCGCTACTACAACATCATCTACGACGCGGTCGACGAGGTGAAGGCGGCGATGAGCGGCCTGCTCGCGCCCGAACAGCGCGAGGAGGTCATCGGCACCGCCGAGATCCGCACCAAGTTCGTCGCCTCGAAGATCGGCACCGTGGCCGGCTGCATGGTCACCGCCGGCGTCGCGCGCCGCGGCGCGCGGGTGCGCATCGTGCGCGACCACGTCGTCGTCCACAGCGGCGAGGTCGAGAGCGTGCGCCGGATCAAGGAGGACGTGCGCGAGGTCAAGGAAGGCTTCGAGTGCGGCGTCAAGATCAAGAACTACAACGACATCGCCGAGGGCGACGTGCTCGAGTTCTTCGAGGTCAAGGAGGTCGCGCGCACGTTGTCATGACGGCGCGCTCCGGCCCACGGACCCCGCCCCGGCAGCATGCAGGCGGGGTTCGTCGTTCGAGGAGACCCGAATGCGACACAAACGATCGATCCCGAACCGGGCTTTTCGCGTCGCCGACCAGATCCAGCGCGACCTGGCCGCGCTGCTGCGCGAGCTGAAGGATCCGCGGATCGGCCTGGTCACGATCAATTCGGTCGAGGTCTCGCCCGACTACGCGCACGCGAAGGTCTGGTTCTCGCAGCTCGGCGGCGACGCCGCCGACTGCGAGCGCGCGCTGAACGAGGCGGCCGGCTTCCTGCGCAACGGCCTGTTCAAGCGCCTGGCGATCCACACCGTGCCGACGCTGCATTTCCACTTCGACCGCAGCACCGAGCGCGCCGCCGACCTGAGCACGCTGATCGCGAAGGCGAACGCGACCCGCGCGAAGGACGACGCGTGAACCCCGCCGCCCGCGCGCCGCGGCGCGCGCTGCACGGCGTGCTGCTGCTCGACAAGCCGCTCGGCTGGTCGAGCAACGACGCGCTGCGCAAGGCCAAGGGCCTGCTGCGTGCCGAAAAGGCCGGCCACACCGGCACGCTCGACCCGCTCGCCACCGGGCTGCTGCCGCTGTGTTTCGGCGCGGCGACCAAGTTCGCCCAGCTCGCGCTCGACGCCGACAAGGCCTACCGCGCGACGCTGCACCTGGGCCGCACGACCACCACCGGCGACCTGGAAGGCGAGGTGACCGCCGAGCAGGCGGTCACCTGCGATGCAGCCGACGTGGCCGCGGCCTGCGCCCGATTCGTCGGCGCGATCGAGCAGCGGCCGCCGATGCATTCGGCGCTCAAGCACGAAGGCCGGGCGCTGTACGACTACGCGCGTGCCGGCATCGAGGTCGAGCGCCGGCCGCGGCCGGTGCGCATCCACGCGATCGAGGTCGTCGAGCGGCAGTTGCCGCGGCTCGTGATCGACGTGCGCTGCAGCAAGGGCACCTACCTCCGCACGCTGGCCGAGGACATCGGCACGGCGCTCGGCTGCGGCGCGCACCTGGCCGCGCTGCGCCGCACCGACAGCGGAGCGCTGTCGGTCACCGACGCGGTCACGATCGACGCGCTGCAGGCGATGGACGACGGCGGGCGGCTGGCGCTGCTGCACCCGCCCGACCTGCTGCTGGCCGGCTGGCCGAGCTGCCGGCTGCCGGCCGACGAGGCGGCACGCTTCCTCACCGGGCTGCGCCGCCGAGTCGCCCAGGCCGACGCGACGCAGGTGCGCGTCTACGGCCCCGATCCGCGCGCCTTGCTCGGCGCCGCCCACATCACCGCCGGCGAGCTGATTCCCGACCGGCTGCTGTCGCCTGCCGAAGTGCAGGCGCTGACGACATGACCCGACCGATCCGCAACATCGCCATCATCGCCCACGTCGACCACGGCAAGACCACGCTCGTCGACCAGCTGCTGCGCCAGAGCGGCACTTTCCGCAGCAACGAGAAGGTGGCCGAGCGCGTGATGGACAGCAACGACCTGGAACGCGAGCGCGGCATCACGATCCTGGCCAAGAACTGCGCCGTCGAGTGGCAGGGCACGCACATCAACATCGTCGACACCCCCGGCCACGCCGACTTCGGCGGCGAGGTCGAGCGCGTGCTGTCGATGGTCGACTCGGTGCTGCTGCTGGTCGACGCGGTCGAAGGGCCGATGCCGCAGACCCGCTTCGTGACGAAGAAGGCGCTGGCGTTGGGGCTCAAGCCCATCGTCGTCGTGAACAAGGTCGACCGGCCCGGCGCACGCATCGACTACGTCGTCAACGCCACCTTCGACCTGTTCGACAAGCTGCACGCGACCGAGGCGCAGCTCGATTTCCCGGTGATCTACGCCTCGGGCCTGAACGGTTGGGCGGCTGCCGAACCCGGCGTCGTCGGCACCGACCTCGCCCCGCTGTTCGACGCGATCCTGCAGCACGTGCCGGCGCACGAGGGCAGCCCCGACGCACCGCTGCAGCTGCAGATCTGCTCGCTCGACTACTCGACCTACGTCGGCCGCATCGGCATCGGCCGCATCAACCAGGGCACGCTGAAGCCGATGCAGAACGTCGCCGTGTACAGCGGGCCGGAGTCGGCGCCGTCGATGGCGCGGATCAACCAGGTGCTGGTGTTCGAGGGCCTCGAGCGCGTGCCGGCGGCCGAGGCCGGCCCGGGCGACATCGTGCTGGTCAACGGCATCGAGGCGATCGGCATCGGCATGACGATCACCGACCCGGAGGCGCCGGCACCGCTGCCGATGTTGCAGGTCGACGAGCCGACGCTGACGATGAACTTCTGCGTCAACACCAGCCCGCTCGCCGGGCGCGAGGGCAAGTTCGTCACCAGCCGGCAGATCTGGGACCGGCTGCAGCGCGAGCTGCAGAGCAACGTCGCGCTGCGCGTGGTCGAGACCGACGAGGACGGCATCTTCGAGGTCTCGGGCCGCGGCGAGCTGCACCTGACGATCCTGCTCGAGAACATGCGCCGCGAGGGTTACGAGCTGGCGGTGAGCAAGCCGCGCGTGGTGTTCCACGAGGAGGGCGAGCAGCGGCTGGAGCCTATCGAACTCGTCACCGCCGACGTCGAGGACCAGCACCAGGGCGCGGTGATGCAGGCGCTGGGCGAGCGCAAGGGCGAGCTGACCAACATGGAGCCCGACGGCATGGGCCGCGTGCGGCTCGAGTACCGGATCCCGGCGCGCGGGCTGATCGGCTTCCAGAACGAGTTCCTGAACCTGACGCGCGGCACCGGCCTGATCAGCAACATCTTCGACGGCTGGGAGCCCTACAAGGGCGAGATCGCCGGCCGCAAGAACGGCGTGCTGATCAGCCAGGACGACGGCGAGGCCGTGACCTACGCCCTCGGCAAGCTCGACGACCGCGGCCGCATGTTCGTCAAGCCCGGCGACCCGCTGTACGAAGGCATGGTCATCGGCATCCACAGCCGCGACAACGACCTGGTGGTCAACCCGGTGCGCACCAAGCAGCTGACCAACTTCCGCGTCAGCGGCAAGGAGGACGCGATCAAGCTGACGCCGCCGATCCTGCTGACGCTGGAGTACGCGGTCGAGTTCATCGCCGACGACGAGCTGGTCGAGATCACGCCGAAGAGCATCCGCATCCGCAAGCGCTTCCTGAAGGAGCACGAGCGCAAGCGCGCCAGCCGCGAGGCCGCCTGATGGCGCTGACCCACCGCCGCGCGGTGGCGCTGATGGTGCTGGTCACGCTGCTGTGGAGCATCGCCGGCATCGTGACCCGGCAACTCGACAGCGCGCGCGGCTTCGAGCTGACCTTCTGGCGCAGCCTGTTCAACGGGCTCGCGCTGCTGCTGCTGCTCGGTGCGCTGCGCGGGCCGGCCGCGCTCGCGCGCACGCTGCGGCGCGGCGGGCGCACGCTGTGGATCTCGGGCCTGTGCTGGTGCGTGATGTACACCGCCTTCATGGTCGCCCTGAGCTTGACGACGGTGGCGAACGTGCTGGTGA
>JAFLDG010000292.1 GCA_017302495.1 Burkholderiales bacterium | reverse complement strand
GCTGCGCCTGGCCGCGCACCGCGTACAGCGCATCGGCCGCGGCGTCGTGCTCGCCGCGCGCGTACGCGAGCAGGCCGCGCATCAGCGGCAGGCCGACCTCGCGTGCCATCGTGTGGTTGCTGCGCCGGGCGTCGTCGGCCGCCATCGCGCGCTCGGCGCAGCGCGCGACCCAGGCCTCGGCGCGCGCCAGCTCGCCGGCGCCGAGCATCGCCAGCACCGCGTGCACGTCGTTGAACGCGTAGTAGCCGGCGCGCTCGTCGGCCAGATCCCAGCCGGCGAGCAGCGCGGCGCAGCGCGAGCCGACATCGACGCCGAGCAGGTGCAGCCGCCACAGCATCGCCGCGGCGTCGACGCGCTGCAGCGTGATCTGCAGCGCGTCGCCCGACAGCCGCTTGTCGACCACGCGCAGCGCGCCTTCGGTATCCAGCGCCTCGAGCCGGAACAGCGCCTTGTGCCACCACAGGTGGCCGGCGAAGCCGTTGCCCTCGGCCCAGACCGGCTGGTGCTGGCGCAGCCAGACGCCGCCTTCCTCGAAGCGGCCCTGCATCTCCATCACGTGCGCGACCGCGTGCACCGCCCACGGCACGCGCGGGTCGATGTCGAGCGCGCGCCGGCCGGCGTCCTCGGCCTGCGGGTACAGCCCGCCCTCCTCCAGGCCGAAGGCGTACAGGCTGAGCACGTTCGGATAGAGCGGATCGGCCGCGTCCCACTCCGGCAGCGCGCGCGCCGGACGCTGCCGCAGGTTGGCCGCGTCGCCGCGGTAGAAGTCCCACAGCTGCGCCCACTGCAGCGCGAGCGCGTCGCGCGGATGGTCGAGCAGCAGTTCGTCCCAGCACCGGCAGGCCGCGTGCCAGCGGCCCTCGAGCACCGCCTGCACCGCCTCCAGGTGCGCCAGTTCGCGGGCCGGCGCGCCGTCGCTGCGCGTGCGTGCTGCCTGCAGCTGTTCGGCGGCCTCGGCCACGAGCGCGGGTTCGGTCAGGCTGAGCAGGAAGCCGGCGCGCATCACGTGCGGCAGCGCCCAGCCGGGGTCGTGGCTGCTGGCCGCGTCGAGGTCGGCCAGCGGCACGTCGTAGAACGACATCATGCGCCACAACGCGGTCTCGGCCGCGTCGCGGGCGGCGGCGCTGCGTGTGCCGCAGGGGTTGCCGCGCGGGTCGGGCTGCGCCATCAGGGCCTGCGCATCGGGGCCGGTGGGCCTAGCGCGGCGGCTGCGGCCAGGGCCGCTGCGGCGGACGCAACTGCTCGAAGAGGGCCGCGACCTGCAGCACGCCGAGGTCGTCGTGGCGGTGGCCGGTGATCTGCAGCCCGATCGGCAGGCCGGCCGCGGTCCAGCCGCAGTTGATCGACGCCGACGGCTGCTCGCTCATGTTGAAGGGCAGCGTGAAGCCGATGTGCTCGAGCGGCCGCTGCGGGTCGTTCGTCGGGCCGGCCCATTCGGCGGCATAGGTCGGCACCGGACTCGTCGGCGAGAGCACGAAATCGAAACGCCGGCAGGCCGCGACCGCGGCCTCGCGCATCGCGCCCATCTGGTTGTAGCCGTGGAAGAGTTGCGCCGCATCGATGCCGGCGCCGCCCTCGGCCCAGGCGCGGATGTAGGGCAGCACCTTGTCGCGCCGGGCCGGCGGCAGCGCCGAGATGTCGAGCCACGAACGCAGCCGCCAGAAGCGGTCCATGCCGTCGATCATCTCGCGCGTCATGAACGGCGGCATCGCCTCGACGACGGCGCCGGCGGCTTCGAAGGCCCGCGCCGCGGCCTGCACCGCAGCGGCGATCTCGGGGTCCACGGCCAGCCCCCAGCCGGCGTCCAGCTGCAGGCCGAGCTTCAGGCCCTTCGGCTCGCGCTGCAGCTGGTCCCAGGCGATGTCCTGGACCGGCAGGCTCATCGTGTCGCGCCAGTCGGGGCGGCTGAGCACGCGCATCAGCAGCGCGGCGTCGTGCACGCTGCGCGTCATCGGCCCGGCCACGCGGCCGGCGTAGGGCGGCTTGATCGGGATCCGGCCGAGGCTGGGCTTGAGGCCGAACACGCCGCACCAGCCGGCCGGCAGGCGGATCGAGCCGCCGATGTCGGTGCCGACGTGCAGCGGGCCGTAGCCGGCCGCGGCCGCGGCACCGGCGCCGGCGCTGGAGCCGCCCGGGTTCTTCGACAGATCCCACGGGTTGCGCGTCAGCGGGTGGAAGCTCGACAGCCCCGACGACAGCATGCCGTAGTCGGGCATCGTCGTCTTGGCCAGCAGCACCGCGCCGGCCTCGCGCAGCCGCGCCGCCGGCGGCGCGTCCTCGGCGGCCGGCACGAGCTCGGTCGCGGCGGTGCCGAGCGGCATCGGCACGCCGCGGGTCGCGATGTTCTCCTTCAGCGTGACCGGCACGCCGTCGAGCGGGTCGAGCGGTTCGCGCTTGCGCCAGCGCGCCTCCGATGCCGCGGCTTGCGCCAGCGCACCCTCGGGATCGAAGGCATAGGTCGCCTGCAGGTGCGGCTCCCAGCGTGCGATGTGGTCGATGACCGCGCGTGCCACCTCGACCGGCGAAAGCTCGCCGGCCCGGTACCCTGCCGACAGCTCGGCGGCGCTCAGCTCGTGCAGACCGGCCATCGGCGCAGGGTCAGTTCCAGGACACCGCGGCGATGTCGTTGGCGAAGATCGGCGAGCTCGCCCACAGGCCCTTCAGCCCCTTCTTCGCGACCGCCACCTGCGCCGGGTTGAAGATGTAGACGTTGACCGCGTCCTCGGCCAGCTTCTTCTGCAGCGCGGCCCAGGCTTCGCTTCGCTCCTTCACGCCCGTGGCCGCCGCGTGCCGCGCCGCCAGGTCGCGGAAGGCCTTGCTGTCGTAGCCCCAGTAGTAATCGGTGTTCGTGTACTGCATGTAGTCGAGCGGCTCGACGTGGTTGATCACCGTCAGGTCGAAGTTGCCCTTGAAGGTGCCGCTCAACCATTGCGCCCACTCGACGTTCTCGATCTTCACGTTCACGCCGACCTTCGCCAGCTGTGCCGCGAGCACCTCGCCGCCCTTGCGCGCGTACTGCGGCGGCGGCAGCGTCAGCGTCAGGCTCAGCGGCGTCTGCACGCCGGCTTCCTTCAGCAGCGCCTTGGCCTTCTCCGGGTCGTACGGATAGACCTTGGTCAGGTCGACGTAACCGGCATCGGTCGGCGCGAAGTGGCTGCCGATCGGTTTGCCGAGGCCCTCGAGCACGCCGTCGATGAAGGCCTTGCGGTCGACCGCGTGCGCGAGCGCGCGCCGCACGCGCACGTCGTCGAGCGGCTTGCGCTTGTTGTTGATCGTCATGATCCCCTTGCCCGCGGTGTCGCCGATCTCGACCGTGAAGCGCTTGTCGGCCTGGAACTGCTTCAGGCTCTGCAGCGCCGCGAAGCGGGGCATGCCGTCGATGTCGCCGGCGAGCAGCGCCGCGACCTGCGCCGCCGGGTCGTTGATGAAGCGGAAGGTGACCTTGCCAACCTTGATCGCGCCGGGGTTGCGGTAGCCGGGCCACTTGACCAGCGTCACCGCCTGCCCCTTCTGCCAGCTGTCGAAGGTGTACGGGCCGGTGCCGACCGGCTTGGTCGCCGTCGTGGCCGCGCTCTTCGGGCTCAGGATCACCGCGGTGTTCTCGCCGAGACGGAACGGCATCGTGCCGTCGGCGTTGTTCAGCACCAGGATCACGGTGTGCGCATCGGGCGTGGCGATGCTCGAGATGTTGTCGAACACCGCCTTCTTCGCCTTGTTGGTCGAGCCCTCGGCCTTCGCGCGCTCGAAGCTGAACTTCACCGCGGCGGCGTCGAAGGGCTCGCCGTCCTGGAACTTGATGCCCTTGCGCAGCTTGAAGGTGTAGGTCTTGCCGTCCGGCGTGACGCTCCAGCTCTCGGCGAGCAGCGGCGTCACGCTGCCGTCGACGTTGATCTTCGTGAGCCCTTCGAGGATGTTGTAGTGCACGATCTCGCCGATCGCCGCGGCCGGCGCGGTCGTCGGGTCCAGCCCCGGCGGTTCGAGCACCATGCCGAGCACCACGCTGTCCTTGCGCGCCTGCGCGTGGGCGTCGAGCGTCGCGGCGGTACCGGCCAGCGCCAGCAGCGCGGCGAGCAGCGTGTTCACGGTGCGTCGTTGCAGACTCATCGATGTCTCCTTGGATGCCGATCGATCCGATCGGAACATTGTGCGCGAATCCGGCAGCGCGCCCGTGACGCGCTCAGCCGCCTGTTTCGACGGCCACCTCGGCGGCCACGTCCTCGGCGCGATGGCAGGCCGCCGCATGGCCCGCGCCCAGGCTGCGCAGCAGCGGCCGCTGATCGCGGCAGCGCGGCTCGGCCCACGGGCAGCGCGGCGCGAAGGCGCATCCTTCCGCGGTCGCCACCGCCGCCCTGGCCGCCGCGGCCAGGGTCGCGGGCTTCGCGCGGCGCACGCCGGGTTGCAGCCGCGGCACCGCGAGCATCAGCGCACGGGTGTACGGATGCGCGGCCCGGCGGAACAGCACGTCGGGCGCGCCGTGTTCGACGATGCGGCCCTGGTAGAGCACGATCACGTCGTCGCAGACCAGGTCGACCACCGCGAGGTCGTGGCTGATGAACAGCAGCGCGAGGCCGAAGCGCTGCTGCAGGTCCTGCATCAGGTTCAGCACCTGCGCCTGCACCGACACGTCGAGCGCGCTCACCGGCTCGTCGGCGACGATCAACCGCGGCCTGGTGATCAGCGCACGCGCGATCGCGATGCGCTGCCGCTGGCCGCCGCTGAACTCGTGCGGATAGCGCTGCAGCGCGGCGGCCGGCAGGCCGACCGCGTCCAGCACCTCGGCCGCGCGGGCCTGCTGCTCGGCGGCGGCGGCGCGGTGCAGCAGGCGCAGCGGCTCGGCCACCGTGTGGCCGACGGTGCGGCGCGGGTCGAGCGAGCCGTACGGGTCCTGGAACACCATCTGCAGCTTCGCGCGCGCGGACCGCAGCGCCGCCGGCGCCAGCGCGTGCAGGTCCGCGCCGTCCAGCCGCACGCGGCCGGCGGTGGGCGCCTCGAGCGCCATCACCAGCCGCGCCAGCGTCGACTTGCCCGAGCCCGACTCGCCGACCACGCCCAGGCTGCGGCCCGCGTCGAACAGCATGCAGACCTTAACATCACGGTCCTCGGCGACATAGACCTCAAGCACGTTGGGCGCCTCGAAGTTGTCGGCCACGGCGCTGACCGGGCGCTTGGCCCCCTCCAGAACTTCCAGGCGGATGCGGGCGGTCTGGGACAGGAGCGCGCCGCGCCAGCGCCGCGGGCGGAAGGCGCTGATCGGCGTCAGGGCCAGGATCTTGGAGTCCATCGGGATGATGGGGCCGTGGGCCGAGAGGTTGTAGGCGGTCGAGCCCATGGGCGTGGAGATCAGGGCGCCGTCG
>JAFLDG010000291.1 GCA_017302495.1 Burkholderiales bacterium | reverse complement strand
CGGCCGCCGCGCCGGCCGGCTTCACGCCGGCAGCGCCGCGCAGCAGCAGCTGGCGCGGCTTCGCGACCACGCCCGACGACTACTACGCGGCGCACCCGGCCGAGCACCGGGCGCTGTTCCACTGGATCGAGAACAGCGCGCCGAAGAGCTTCAGCCGGCTGGTCACGACCACGACCGAGGTCGCGCAGCGCGGCGGCGGCACGCGGGTCACGCACCGCTCGGCGTTCCACGTCAGCGGCAGCCACGAGGGCAACGACATCGCGAGCCTGGCGACGACGCTGGTCGGCGAGACCGACGTGACCGCGCCGCAGACCGCGCCGGCCGGCTACCGTGGCCACGGCACGGCGATCGACTTCGAGATCGAGAAGCTGCAGGGCCGAGCGACCGATGCGCTCGGCGCGATCACGCTGCCGGCCAACCTGCCGGCGGACGAGGTGGTGCCGGTGCGCGAGGCGGTGCGCCAGTACTTCAGCCCCGGCCGCGCGCGCAACACCGAGGTCGACGCGATCGTGCCGGTGGGCAGCGGTGCGCGCAGCGTGCTGTTCACGCTGGTGTTCGGCGCCGGCAACGCGGTCACGGTGCGGCGCGTCGGCGAAGCCGGCAGCGGCGCCGGCCTGGTCGATGTGAACCGGATCGACGTGGCGCGGGTGCGCGGCTTCCCGGCGGGCGCGTCCGCGGCGCCGTTGCGCAGCTGGTGGAGCATCCGCTACCCGCAGGGCGGCGCGCTGCCGGCCGATGCGACGCTGACCGCCGATGCGCTGCGGACCGAGATGAACGCGCTGCTCACCGCCGGCATCGCCAACGCCGGCTGGTTCGCGAACAACTACGGCATCGAGGTGCTGGACGCGGCCGGCACGACCGCGCGGCTGCGCTCCGTGCACGGCGTGCCGCAGGCGCAGGCCGGCGGCACGGTGGACTTCGACGCGACCGACCTGCGGATGCTCGAACTCGCGCTGCAGAGCTTAAGCGCGAGCGAGCTGACGCGGCTGCGCGGCGTCAAGCTCGGCCGGCGCACGGCGAGCCTGACCCGTCGCGGGCGCGGCTTCGCGGCCGGCAGCGCGAGCCAGTACGGCGTGACCTTCACCGAAGCGAGCGGCGAGACCACGGTGCTGTACTTCGCGCCGCTGTACGCCAACAACACCTGGCTGTTCCGCGGCGGCGGCGCGGCCACCGCGCTGCCCGAAGTGACGATGAACCTGCTGCACGAGCTCGGCCACGCGACTGCAGGCCGCGCCGGCATCGAGGCCGCGTTCAACGCCTGGCTCGCGGCGAACCCGCAGCCCGCGCCGACCTGGTACGCCGCCAGCGGCGCGAGCGAGATGTTCCCCGAGGCCTGGGCGCTGTACCACACCGACCCGCGCTTCCTGTGCGGCAGCGCGCCGCTGCTCTATGCCTGGTTCGACGAGCTGGCGCGCACCGGCACGCCGCCCGCGGCCACGGCGACGCTGACGGCGCCGGCGAGCTGCCCGGCCTGATGCCGGCACCTTCGGCCCGCTTCGGTGCGCACGCTGACCCGCGCTCGGTAGGGGGCTGCGCGCGGCCGAGGCCGCGCTCGACCGGCCGGCCGGAGGCGCGCGCGACGCCGAAGCCGCCGCCGGCGGCGCGACCGACCCGCGACGGCGCTATCCTGCGCCGATGTCACGCCCGATGCTGCCCGCGCCGCTGCAGCCGCTCGCCGCGCTGTTCGTGAAGACCGGTGTCGGCATCGGCGGGCTGCCCGAGATGCCGCGCCGACTCGTCCTGGGTCTGGCGTGGGCGGGGCTGCCCGCCGCGCCGATGTCCGAGCGCGATGTGAACGAGGTCCTGAAGGCCCAGCTGGCCGGCACCGCGAGCTTCCTCGGAACCGACCACGTCGAGTTGCGGCGCTGGCTCGTCGATGCCGGCTGGCTGGTGCGCGACGGCTTCGGCCGCGAATACCGGCGCGTTCCGGTCGCCGTGCTGCCGCCGGCCTTGCAGCCGCTGGCCCGCGCCTTCGATGGCGTCGACGTCGGCGCGATCGCCGCCGCGACGCGCGCCGCCCATGCGGCCGAACGCGAGGCGCGGCTGCGCGTCTGGAAAGAGCGCAAGGCGGGTTGACCGCGCCGGCGCGTCGGCCGGGTCAAGATCGCGGCGCCGTCAGCGCGGCGCCGCGCGCAGCGCCTGTTCGAGGTCGGCGATCAGGTCGCCGCAGTCCTCGATGCCGACGCTCAGGCGCAGCAGGTCGGGCGGTGCCGGGGTGCCGGCCCCTTCGACGCTGGCGCGGTGCTCGACCAGGCTTTCGGTGCCGCCGAGCGAGGTCGCGCGGTTCCACAGCTTCACGTTCGCGGCGGTGGCGATCGCCGCGGCCTCGCCGCCCTGATCGCCACCCTTCACGCGGATCGACAGCATGCCGCCGAAGCCGCCGCGCATCTGCCGCTTCGCGACCGCGTGGCCGGCGCAGGCCGGCAGGCCCGGGTACAGCACCGCCTCGACCAGCGGATGGTGCTCGAAGTGCTCGGCAATGCGTTGCGCCGATTCGCAGGCGCGTTGCACCCGCAGGTGCAGCGTGCGCAGGCCGCGCGTCAGCAGCCAGGCCTCGAAGCTGCCGAGGGTGCCGCCGAGCTGCGCGCGGATCGACCGCAGCCGCTGCCAGAAGGGATCGTCGGCGCGCGTGACCAGCACGCCGGCGATCAGGTCGCTGTGGCCGTTCAGGTACTTGGTGGCGGCGTGCATCACGAGGTCCGCGCCGTGTTCGATCGGGCGCGTGAGCAGCGGCGTCGCCACCGTGGAGTCGACCGCGAGCTTCGCGCCGGCGCCGTGCGCGAGCTGTGCCACCGCGGCGATGTCGGTGATCGTCCACAGCGGGTTCGCCGGGGTCTCGACCCAGACCAGCTTCGTCGCGCCCGGCCGCAAGGCAGCGCGCACCGCATCGAGATCCGCCATGTCGACCAGCTCGACCTGCAGCCTCCAGTGGGTCGCGAAGTTCAGCAGCCAGTTGCGCAGCGACCAGTACATCACCTTCGGCGCGAGCACGTGGTCGCCGGGTGCGAGCGCCTGGAACACCGCGGTCGCCGCGGCCATGCCGCTGGCGAAAAGCATCGCCTGCGCGCCGCCTTCGAGGGCGCGGATCACCGCTTCGGCCTGGTCGAAGGCCGGGTTGTCGGCGCGCGCGTAGATCCGGCCCGAGCGGTACTGGTTGTCCGGGTCGCGCAGGTAGGTCGAGCTGAGGTGGATCGGCGGCGTGACCGCGCGCGTCGTCTCGTCGACCCAGCCCAGGGCCTGGGCGGCGATGCTGTCGGGGTGCAGGTCGGTCGGCATGGCGGCAGCCGTCATTCGAGCGTGAGCACCAGGCGCTTGCCCAGGGCGGCGGCGGCCTTCTCGAGCGTCTTCAGCGACGGCCAGTGGGTCGGGTCTTCCAGCCGCTTCGCGGCGGGCCAGGAGGTTTCCAGCGCGCGCGCCAGGTCGGACACGCTGCGCTCGGCCCGGGCCAGCCGCAGCAGCATCGCGGCCTGGGTCTTGGCGTCGGGGGCGATGTAGTGCGCGCCCCTGACCTTGCGCGAAGGCGGCGGCACGTCCTTGCCTGCGTCCAGCCGCCAGGCCAGCATCGCCGACAGCACCTCGGCGGCGTTGAACAGGGCTTCTTCCTTGGTCTTGCCTTCGGTGAAGGTGTCCTCGAGGTCGATGAACCGGACCAGGTACGAGCCATCGTGCTGATGTTCGACCGTGGCGGGGTAGCGGATGTCCATGTCGTGCCTCACTTCAGCTTGACGCCGGTCTGGCGTTGGATGGCGGCCAGCAGGCCGGCGCCCAGATTCCGCGTGCCATGCACCGGAACCGGCACGGCCTTGCCATGCTTGGTCAAGATGTGGTGGCTGCCGTGGATGCGATCGACCGCCCAACCCTGTGCCTTGAGCCTGCCGATCACTTCCTTGCCGTTCACTGCCGCATGATAGATCAGACTTGATCTACCACAAAGCGAGGAACGAACCGCTGATCAAGCGGCCGCCGCGGATCCGGCTCTGCCGGTCCGCTGGCGGCGCCCCCTCGAGGGGGCGGCCGGAGGCCGCAGGGGGTGGGTCAATACAACAACCCCATCGCCTCGCGCACGTCGCGCATCGTCTGCTTGGCCACCGTGCGCGCGCGCTCGGTGCCGTTCTCGACGATCCAGTGCACCTGCTTCGGGTTGCTCAGGTACTTCTCGGCGCGCTCGCGCCACGGCTGCTGTTCCTTGACGATCGCGTCGATCACCGGCTGCTTGCACTCCAGGCAGCCGATGCCGGCCGTCGTGCAGCCCTTGACCACCCAGTCGCGCGTCGCGTCGTCGCTGTAGACCTTGTGGAACTCCCACACCGGGCACTTCTCCGGGTCGCCCGGGTCGCTGCGGTGCACGCGTGCCGGGTCGGTCGGCATGCGTTTGACCTTGCGCTCGACCTCGGCCGGCGCCTCGCGCATCGCGATCGAGTTGCCGTAGCTCTTGCTCATCTTCGCGCCGTCCAGCCCCGGCAGCTTGGTGACCTCGGTGTGCAGCGCCTGCGGCTCGGTCAGGATCGTGCGGCCGGCGCCGCGCAGGTGGCCGAGCAGCCTTTCGGTCTCCTGCGCCGTCCAGCCCTCGATCGCGGCAGCCGAGCGGTGCACCAGCGCCTCGCCCTTGCCGAGCGGCTCGGCCCGGCCGGATTCGCCGAACTCGCGCCGCTGCTTCTCGAAGTAGCGCTGGTCGTCCTTCGGCAGCCGCGCCAGCGCGGCCGCCACCTTCTGCTCGAAGTCGGCGCTGCGGCCGTAGAGGTGGTTGAAGCGTCGCGCCACCTCGCGCGTCAGCTCCACGTGCGAGGCCTGGTCCTCGCCCACCGGCACGTAGGCCGCCTTGTAGATCAGGATGTCGGCCGCCTGCAGCAGCGGGTAGCCGAGGAAGCCGTAGGTCGCGAGGTCGCGGTCGGCGAGCTTCTCGATCTGGTCCTTGTAGGTCGGCACGCGCTCGAGCCAGCCGAGCGGCGTGCCCATCGCCAGCAGCGTGAACAGCTCGGCGTGCTCGGGCAGGCGGCTCTGCAGGAAGATCGTGCAGCGTTCCGGGTCGAGGCCGGCGGCGAGCCAGTCGGTGACCATCTCGTACACGTACTGGCCCATGACCTCGCGCTCCTCGTAGTGCGTGGTCAGCGCATGCCAGTCGGCGACGAAGTAGAAGCAGTCGTACTCGTGCTGCAGCCGCACCCAGTTCTTCAGCGCGCCGTGGTAGTGGCCGAGGTGCATCGCGCCGGTGGGGCGCATGCCGGAAAGGACGCGGGCTTGCATGGGGCGGTGGCGACGGGGCAGGGGCGCCGATTCTACGGGGCGGGGTCCCGGCCGCGACCGTGCGCGCGGCCCGCCGAAGCGGCGTCGGCGG
>JAFLDG010000290.1 GCA_017302495.1 Burkholderiales bacterium | reverse complement strand
TGCCGGCGCCGGCGGCGGCGTGCCGTAGACCTCCTGCACGCCGACATGCACCGCGCCGCCGGCCAGTGCCAGCCGCGGGTCGGGCTGCGCCGCGAGCGCGGCAGCCGCGGCGCAGTCGAGTTCGGCCGGATAGCGGTCGGTCGCCTGCAGCATCCGGCCCGCGGGGCTGCACAGGCCGATCGCGTACAGCCGCTCGTCCTGCGCGGCGCGCTCGAACAGGGCCTTGAGCCGCGGCGTGCGCCCGGCGGCGAGTGCCTCGGCCACCGAATCCGACAGCGCGTTCGCGACCAGCACCCCGCGCGCGTTCAGGTCGCGGCCGAACCAGCGCAGCGTCACCTGGTCCAACAGCGGCACCGCCAGGTACGCCGCGGCCGCCAGCGTCGCCAGCAGCGGCAGCAGGAAACGCAGTTGCAGGCGCAGGGTCTTCATCGCCGCCCCCCCGCCGCCGGACGGTCCGCGGGTCTTGCGGGACGAGGGCGCAGGGCCGGGTTCATGGGTTATTATATTTGTACAAATGCATGTAGCGACGACCCGATGGTGCGTCGCCGCCCGCCCGAAGGACGAAAGGCCCCACGATGCGCAAGCCCGCCCCGCCGGCCCGACCCCGGGCGAGCCTCGACCTCGCGCTGATCGGCAACTGCACCGTCGGTGCGCTGCTCGATGCCACCGGCTCGATCGTCTGGTGCTGCATGCCGCGCTTCGACAGCCCGCCGGTGTTCGACGCGCTGCTGCACAGCCCGGATGGGCTGCCGCTGGACGGCACGCTGAGCGTCGAGCTGGAAGACCTGGCGCGCGCCGAGCAGGCCTACGACCCGGGCACCGCGATCGTGCGCACCCGGCTGTGGGACGCGCAGGGCCAGGGCATCGAGCTGGCCGACTTCGCGCCGCGCTTCATCAACCGCGACCGCATCTTCCGCCCGGTGCAGCTGGTGCGGCGCATCCGGCCCCTGGCCGGCCACCCGCGCATCCGCATCACCGTGCGGCCGCACGGCGACTGGGGCCGGTCGCCGCCGACCGTCACCCGCGGCAGCCACCACCTGCGCTACGTGATGCCGGAGGTGACGCTGCGGCTGAACACCTCGGCGCCGCTGACCTACGTCGCCGACGGCACCTGGTTCTCGCTGCACGGGCCGGTGAGCCTGCTGCTCGGGCCCGACGAGACGCTGGTCGGCGGCATCGACGAGACCGCGCGCGAGTTCGAGGAGCAGACCGCGCTGTACTGGCGCCACTGGTCGCGGCGGCTGGCGGTGCCGCTGCAGTGGCAGGACGCGGTGATCCGCGCCGCGATCACGCTCAAGCTGTGCCAGTACGAGGACACCGGCGCGATCGTCGCCGCGCTGACGACCAGCATCCCCGAGGCGCCGAACAGCGGCCGCAACTGGGACTACCGCTACTGCTGGCTGCGCGACGCGTTCTTCGTCGTGCGCGCGCTCAACGGCCTGGCCGAGGTCGGCACGATGGAGAGTTACCTGCAGTGGCTCTACAACGTCGTGCGCTACGCCGACAACGGCCACGTGCAGCCGCTGTACGGCATCGGCCTGGAGCGCGAGCTGCCCGAGGCGATCGTCGGCCACGTGCCCGGCTACCGCGGCATGGGGCCGGTGCGCGTGGGCAACCAGGCGCAGGAGCACTTCCAGCACGACGTCTACGGCAGCGTCGTGCTCGGTGCGGCGCAGGCCTTCCACGACCACCGGCTGCTGCGCCGAGGCGACGATTCGGACTTCGCCGCGCTCGAGGTCATGGGCGAGCAGGCCTGGCGGCTGCACGACCAGCCCGACGCCGGCATCTGGGAGCTGCGCACCCGCGCCCGCGTGCACACCTCGTCGGCGCTGATGTGCTGGGCGGCCTGCGACCGGCTGGCGCGCATCGCCGACGTGCTCGCGCTGCCGCAGCGCGCCGCGCTGTGGCGCGAGCGCGCGACGCAGATCCGCGAGCTGATCCTGCGGCGCGCGTGGAGCGACCGGCGCCAGGCCTTCGTCGAGAGCCTGGACGGCGAGCACCTGGACGCGAGCGTGCTGCTGATGGCCGAGGTCGGCTTCCTGCCGCCGCAGGACCCGCGCTTCGTCGCCACCGTCGACGCGATGGAGCGCACGCTGTGCGACGGCCCGTTCGTGCGCCGCTACGAGGCCGCCGACGACTTCGGCACGCCCGAGGTGGCGTTCAACGTCTGCTCGTTCTGGCGCATCGACGCACTGGCGCGCATCGGCCGGCGCGAGCAGGCGCTCGAGTCCTTCGAGGCGCTGCTCGCGCGGCGCAATCCGGTCGGCCTGCTGAGCGAGGACCTGGCGCCGGCCAGCGGCGAGCTGTGGGGCAACTTCCCGCAGACCTACTCGATGGTCGGCATCGTCAACGGCGCGGTGCGGCTGTCGGCGCCGTGGGAGGGGGTGGTCTGATGGCCGAGGGCTGGATCGAGAAGGCGGTCGATGGCGTGCAGGGCCTCGGCGGGCTCGCGACCGCGGGCCTGCGCATCGTCGCGATCGTCGCCGTCGCGTGGATCGTCGTCGCCGTCGGCCAGCACGCGGTGCGCAAGCTGCGCATCCGCATCGCCAGCCGCTTCGACGACCGCGAGGCGGTGCAGCGCGCCGAGACGATCGGCCGCGTCGTGCGCTACCTGATCGCGGTGGTGGTGTCGGTCATCGCAGTCATGCTGGTGCTCGGCGAGCTCGGCGTCAGCGTCGCGCCGATCCTCGGCGCGGCGGGCGTCGTCGGCCTGGCGGTGGGCTTCGGCGCGCAGAGCCTGGTCAAGGACTACTTCAACGGCTTCTTCCTGCTGCTCGAGAACCAGATCCGGCAGGGCGATGTCGTCAAGCTCGGCGAGCACTCGGGGCTGGTCGAGGAAGTGACGCTGCGCCACGTGCGGCTGCGCGACTACGACGGCCACGTGCACTTCGTGCCGAACGGCATGGTCGGCAGCGTGGTCAACATGTCGCGCGGCTTCGCGCAGGCGGTGATCGACGCGAGCGTGGCCTACCGCGCCGACCTCGACGCGGCGATGGCGGTGATGCACGAGGTCGCGGCCGAACTGCGCCGCGACCCGGCGTTTGCCGGGCGCATCCTCGACGACCTGGAGATGGCCGGCGTCGACCGCTGGGCCGACTCGGCGGTGATCATCCGCGCGCGCCTGCGCGTCCGGCCGCTCGAGCAGTGGGCGGTGCGGCGCGAGTACCTGCGGCGGCTGAAGGCGGCCTTCGACCGCGCAGGGATCGAGATTCCGTTCCCGCAGATGCAACTGCACCTGCCGCCGGCGGTCGCGCCGCGCTGACGCCGGCCGACCCTGCCCGATCCGGCCCGGCCGGGCTCGATCCCGGCCGGAGAAGGCGATGCGCCTCCGCCTGCCCGAGGCGAGCATCGGAGGCGTTTTCCGATCGCTGCGGCCGGACCCCCGGTCGGCTAGTCGTGAACGACCAGCGCCGATTGGCCGAGCCACAGGCCCGTGGCGCCGCCGTTGCCCCGCGCCACGACGCGGACGGTATTGGCGCCGGCGAGGCCCGTGATCACGACGGTGATCGAGTTGCGCGCCCAGCCGTCGAAGCCTGCGGTGCCGTTGGCATCACAGAACGCATCGCCTGTGCCGACGGTCGGCGGGACGACGACGCCGTTGACGATGATGTCGATGTCGAGCCAGGCCGTGTTGTTGCCGGCCGGCGCATTGACCGCGCATTCGGCCGAATAGGTCAGCACCTTCCGGCCCGCTGCCGGGAGGGCGAACCCCACCGCCGTCGCGCCGGCACCGGTCAGCGGCACGAAGACCGCCGCCGGGCTGTTGACCGACCAGTTGTTGGTGCGCACCGCGCTCAGGCGCACCGCGGCCACGGCGGCGGTTGCCGCCACGGCCAGGGCCAGGGCCGCCACTCCGGGCCTCAGGGTCTTCGGACTCGGTGATTGCATGATCGACTCCTGTTCGAATCGGGCGGCTCGGCCGGGACTCTCGGCGGCGCCCGCCGCCCGTGGGACGCGCCGAAGCTGGGTCTGTAATGCCGCCGTGCCGTTGGTGCAAGCCCCTAGGTTCAAGGCGCACCCTGGGCCGGCGTCGCCGCGACGGCCTCTTCCAGCGCAGCCCATTCGCCGGCGCGGCGACGAGCCTCCTGCTGCACCGCCGCGCTGTGGTTGTAGGCGCCGCTTTCGAGCGCGGCACGCAGCGCGGCGGGGTCGTCGGCCACCGCGTCCAGGTAGGTCGTGAACGCCAGCAGCCGCACCGCTTCGGACGGGTCGGATTCGAACAGCTGGCGCAACAGTGCCGGCGGCATCTCGACCCCGGCTTCATTGGCGCGGGCCAGGGCCGCCTGGCGCTCGGCATCGCTGCCCTGGCGCAGGTTGCGTTGCAGCGCCGCCTGCTCCTGCGGGCTGAGTTCCGCCGGCTCGGCGGCCTCGCAAACCACCGGCTCCGCGCTCGACGCCGCGGATGTGCCGGCGAGCGACCGCGCCTCCTGGCGCGGCGGCCGGCGCTCCAGCTCCTGCAAGACCCAGTCGAGCGGCACGTGGTCCAGGTGCAGGCTCACCCGCCCATCCGGATGGAACCGGATGGGCAGCCCGCCCGCGCCGGCCGGCGGGGGCGTTCCTGCAACCCGGGTCGCGTCCGGCCGCACGGCAGGCGGCGTGTCCGCGACCTGGGCATCGTGCCACTGCCCGTTCAGCAGCCAGCCCGAAGCGCCGGACACTGCGGCAACCAGGGTGAAACCGAAATATTCCTTCGGCGACATCGCGGTACCTCCGAACCCGGCCGCTCCGGGCGGAGCGGCCGTACAACGCCGGGCCGGTTCTCGCAGCGGCCCGGCCATGGCGGGCCCCTCGCTCCGCCGCCGCGACGGGTTGCTGCACCCGGCCGACGGAGCGCGCCGAGTATCCGCCGATCACCGACCCGGCGCACCCCCCAATACGCGGCACCGGACAGGGCGTGAAGACTCGCCCGCCGAGGGCCGGCTCACCAGGCCGCCAACGCCGCCTGCAGCCGCCGCCGGGTGGTGTCGTCGGCGAAGCTCGAGGCAATCGACGTCGCGGCGATCGCGCGCAGCACCGCGTCGTCCCAGCCGAACGCGCGCCGGCAGCGCGCGTATTCCTCCGGCAACGTCGTGCCGAGCAGGCTCGGGTCGTCGGTGTTGATCGACACCCGCACGCCGGCGCGGCGCAGCGCCTCGACCGGGTGCTCGGCCATCGAGCGGACCACCTTCAGCACCAGGTTCGAGGTCGGGCACACGCCGAGCGCGATGCCGCGCTCGGCCAGCTCCGCGACCAGCGCCGGATCCTCGATCGCCCGCACGCCGTGGTCGATGCGATCGGCGCCGAGCCGCTCGATCGCGTCGCGCACGCCCTCGGGCCCGCTCGACTCGCCGGCGTGTACGGTGCGCTTCAGGCCGGCGGCGGCCGCGCGCCGGAACGCGTCGGCGAAGCGCGGACCGGTG
>JAFLDG010000029.1 GCA_017302495.1 Burkholderiales bacterium | reverse complement strand
CGAGGCCGACGAGGCGCGCCGGCTGCTCGGCGCCTACGGCATCGAGGTCGTCGCGCGGCACGAGGTGCCGGCCGAACCCTACGCCGCAGCGAGCGCGGCGGAACACACCGGCTACCCGGTGGCGCTGCAGCTGCAGGCCGGCCCGGCCGACGAGCCGCCCGAGCCGATGCTGCGGCTGGACCTGCGCAGCGCGGCGCAGGTGCGCAACGCGGCGCGGTCGCTGCTCGCCGGCGCGCGCCGGCGCCGGGCCGCGCCGCCGGCGCGCGGCTTCGTCGTGATGCGCCAGCCGGTGCTGCTGCACACGCGCGCGCTGCTGCTGGGCACGCGCATCGACCCGGTGTTCGGCCCGGTGATCCTGCTCGGCCACGGCGGCGAGAGCGTCGAGACGGCCGCCGAAGTCGCGGTCGCGCTGCCGCCGCTGAACCTGCCGCTGGCGCGGGCGCTGGTGCAGCGCGCCGGCGTCGCGCGCCTGCTGCAGGCGCAGGGCGAACTGCCCGCGGCCGACGAGGCGGCGCTGCTGCGCCTGCTGGTGGCGGTGTCGCAACTGCTGATCGACCTCGCACCGCTGCAGGGGCTGGACCTCGCGCCGCTGCGCGTCGGCCCGGCCGGCGCGTTCGCGCTGCAGGCCGGCGTGCGCCTGAGCGTGGCGGCACCGGCGGGGGCGCTGAACTTCGCGATCCGGCCCTACCCGGCGCATCTGGCCGAGACGCTGCAGTGGCAGGGCCACGAGGTCACCGTGCGCCCGATCCGGCCCGAGGACGAGGCGCAGCACCTGCGTTTCCTGGCCGCGCTCGACCCGGCCGACATCCGGCTGCGCGTGTTCCACACCCGGCGCAGCATCGAGCGCAGCGAGCTGGCACGGCTGACGCAGATCGACTACGCGCGCGAGATGGCGCTGATCGCGGTCGAACCCGATCCCGACGGCGGCGAGCGCACGCTCGGCGTCGTGCGCGCGATCGCCGATCCGGACAACGCGCGCGCGGAGTTCGGCATCGTCGTGCGCTCGGACCTGAAGGGACGGCGCCTCGGCGAGCTGCTGCTGCGCCGGATCATCGACGTGCAGCGCGCGCACGGCACCGGCCGGCTGGTGGCCGACGTGCTGGCGGAGAACACCCGCATGCTCGAGCTGGCGCGACGGCTCGGCTTCGCCGAGCGCGGCAACAGCGACGGCACGCGGTTCATCGAACTCGCGCTGCGGGCGCCGAGCGCGGTCGACGGGTCCGCGCCGGACGCGGCCCCGCCGGGCTGATCGAGCTGGCGTTCGGGCGCCCGGCCTTCTGGTTCGCGGGTTGGCCGCTCGCGCGACCCGATGCCGACCGGCGACCACGCGACTTCGACGCCGAGAAGCGGTCCCCGGGTCGGCGCCCTCTGAGTGGGTCGACCGAGATCCTGCCTCCAGCCGAGGCCGCCGGGTACCGCCCCGAAGGAGGGTCGGGCCGATCGCCGCGCCGCCGCGGGCGGCCGCCTTACAATGCTCTTCCGCGTAAGGAGCGTCACATGGCCGAGTCCACCATCACCTCGAAAGGCCAGACCACCGTCCCGGCTGACATCCGGGCCCTCGTGCACGCCAAGCCGGGCACGCGTCTCGTCTGGTCGGTGATGCCCGACGGCACGATCATCGTGAGAGCCAAGACCAAGTCCATCCTCGACATGGCTGGAATGCTCAGCGCCCCGAAAGGCAGGCGGGTGACGGTCGGGGAGATGAATCCCTGGCGCTGAGGGCTGCATGCCCGCGCTCGACACGAACGTGCTCGTCCGCTATGTCGTCAAGGACGACAGCGGGCAACTCGCCGCCGCCAGGCGCCTGATCGCCCGCTGCGTCGGCGAGGGCCTGTCGCTGTTCGTTCCGGTGACCGTGACCCTCGAACTGGAGTGGGTGCTGCGCGCCAGCTTCGGTTACGTCAAGGACGAGGTGCTGCAGGTCCTCTCGAACCTGTTCTCGGCGGCGGAACTGACCTTCGAGTCCGAACGGGCCTTGGAAGTGGCGCTGCAGCTTTACCGTGAGGGAACGGCGGACTTCGCCGACTGCCTGCACATCGCATTGTCGGCCGAGGCCGGCGAGCAGCCGCTGTGGACATTCGACAAGAGCGCGGCCAGGGTCGTCGGCGCGCAGCTGCTTCGCACGCGATAGACCGGTGGCCGGCGGATGTGGCCGTCCACCGCGCGACACCGGCTCGTCGAGCACTGCCGGCAGCCCTCGAGCGGCCATTGGCGACGGGCAGTTCCTGGCCGGAGCGGGGCATCGAGAAGGCTCAGACTCGTCGCCGGAAGCTGCGATTCGTAGGTGCGCCGAGGCGAGATCTGGGAGCCCGTCGCGATGGGCGGCTTGTTGCCGACGGTCGGAGTTCGACGGAAGACGCTGCACTGCAGCCTTGTGCCCGCGCCTCCCGAGAAGCCGATGCCACTTCCGGCGACCCGATGCCCTCGCGCCAGGGCGACCGTCAGCCGTTGCTCGCCGCGACGACTTCGGCCAGGTCGGTCAGGCCGGCGAGCATCTTCTCGATGCCGTCCTGGCGCAGCGTGGTCATGCCGCCCGCCAGCGCCGCGGCCTGCATCTGAGCCGCAGGCGCGCGGTGACGCACCAGCTCGCGCACCGCGTCGTCGGCCAGCATCAGTTCGTGCAGACCGAGCCGGCCGTGGTAGCCGCTGCCGTCGCACTGCGCGCAACCGCGGTGGCGGTAGCGGTACAGCCCTCCCTGCGCATCGCCGAAACGGCGGCGCCAGTGCCCGACCAGCGCCGCTTCGTCGAGGGCCCGCGCGCTGCCGCTGGCGAGGTACTGACGGGCCAGGTCGAGCGCGCCGGCCTCGTCCAGCAGCTTGCGCTCCCGGCACGCGGTGCACAGCCGGCGCACCAGCCGCTGCGCGAGGATCGCCAGCAGCGAGTCGGAGAACGTGAATGGGTCCAGCCCGATCTCGAGCAGGCGGGTGATGCTCTCCGGCGCCGAGTTGGTGTGCAGCGTGCTCATCACCAGGTGGCCGGTGAGCGAGGCCTCGACGGCGATGCGCGCCGTTTCCTCGTCGCGCATCTCGCCGATCATGATCACGTCGGGGTCGGCGCGCAGGAAGGTGCGCATCGCCGCGGCGAAGGTCCAGCCGATGCGCGTGTTCATCTGAACCTGGCGTAGTCCGTCCTGCGTGATCTCCACCGGGTCCTCGGCCGTCCAGATCTTGCGCTGGTCGGTGTTGAGCTCGCGCATCACGGAGTGCAGCGTCGTCGTCTTGCCGCTGCCGGTGGGCCCGCAGATCAGGATCAGGCCGTAGGGCTTGGCCATCACGCCGCGCAGCCCGCTGAGGTTGCGCTCGGCCAGGCCGATGGCGTCCAGCGGCATCGGCTTGAGCCCCGACAGCAGCCGCAGCACGACGTCCTCGAGCCCGTGCGCGGTCGGCACCGTGACCATGCGCAGCTCGACCCGCGCGCCGCCGAAGCGCGCGAAATCGATCTTGCCGTCCTGCGGCTTGCGGTGCTCCGAGATGTCCAGGTCGGCCATGATCTTCAGCCGTGCCACCAGGGCGAAGCGGTAGCGTGCCGGCAGCTCGAGGTGGCGCACCAGCTCGCCGTCGATGCGCAGCCGGATGCGCACCGCGCGCGGCGGCTCTGCCGTCTCGATGTGGATGTCGGAGGCGCGGCGTTCGACCGCATCGGCGATCAGACGGTTGACCAGCCGCACCAACGTGTTGTCGGTTTCCGAGACCACGGCGGCGTCGAGGTCGGGATCGGCCTTCGCGGCCTGGGACAGTTCGGCGGCCAGGTCGCCGAGGCTTCGCGCCGGCACCGACGACGCCCGCACGGCCTGCAGGCCCCCATAGGCTCGCGCCACCGCGGCGGCCAGCGTGCCGGGCAGAGCGATCACCGGCTGCACACTCAGCTGGCTGATGAAGCGCAATTCGTCGAGCAGCCGCGTGTCCCACGGGTCGGGCACGGCGACGACGAGGGTGTCGTCGCGCAGCATCAACGGCAGCACGCCCTCGCGCTCGGCCTCGGCCGCGGGGATGCGGGCCAGGGCCTCGGGCTGCGGCGCGAGCCGACGCAGGTCGACCACCGGCACGCCCAGCCAGCGCGCCAGCACGATGTTCAGCGCCGCCGGCGTCAGCACTCCGGCGTCGACGAGGAGCTGGCCGAGCAATCGATGCGGACGCGTGTGCGTCTGCGCGCGCAGCGCACGCGCCAGCGTTTCGGGCGTGATCAGCCCGCGCTGCACCAGGGCTTCGCCCAGGTGCGGGGCGCGGCGCGTCGAAGGGTCGTGGTCGTGCAGGTGGTCCCACAACCCGTCGAGCGACCCGGGCATCGTGACGGCCACCTCGGCCGGCGGCTCGTGGCCCGACGCGGCGGTGGCGTCGAGTGCAGTCGGATCCTGCGGGCGGGTGTCGGCGTCGAGCATCGGGGCGGGCGGCGGGGACTTGGCGGGTCGCCCGGAGGGTAGCGGCGGCCGGATGCCTGCGGTCGGCACGAATGCATGGCCCGGCGGCGCAGCGCCGGGCGGGGCCGCCCGGTGTTGACCCAGCGCAACTCGCCGCGCATGGCCCGGGGCTTCCGACCACCCGCCCGCGAGATCGGTTGCGACGCATCGAACCGCCGCTGGTACGGTTCGCACGCCTGGGCCACCGCGTCGCCTGCGCCGCTCCCCGGCCCGGAGCGAACCTCTCCCTCTACGCGTTCGAACCCGAGCCGGCAGCGGCCTCCAAGCCGCCGGCCCCCGCCGGCGCATCGTCGGCGCCGCCGAACTCGGTGCGGAACGAATCGGCGCGCAGCCCGCGTTCGCGCAGCCAGCGCACCATCACGGCCTCGTAGCCGTGGGTGACGATCACGCGCTCGGCGCCGGTGGCCGCGATCGCCGCCTGCAGCCCGGGCCAGTCGGCATGGTCGCTGAGCACGAAGCCGCGGTCCACGCCCTGGCGCCGGCGGGCGCCGCGCAGCTGCATCCAGCCGCTGGCGAAGGCGTCGGCGAAGTCGCCGAGCCGCCGCGCCCACGCGCTGCCGTGCACCGACGGCGGCGCGAGCACGAGTGCGCGCCGCAGCGACTCGCGCGCCGGCGCCGCGGGCACGACCGTGGTCGGTGGCAGCGCGACGCCGGCGGCGCGGTAGGCGGCGTTGATCGCCTCGACCGCGCCGTGCACGGCGATCGGGCCGATCGACGCATCGACGCCGGCGAGCACGCGCTGCGCCTTGCCCAGGCTGTAGGCGAGCAGCAGGCTCGGCCGGCCCGCCTCGGCGTTGCCGCGCCACCAGTCGTCGATGACGGCGAAGGTCGCCGCCTGCGGCGCCCAGCGGTACACCGGCAGGCCGAAGGTCGATTCGGTGACGAAGCAGTCGCAACGCTGCGGCTCGAACGCGCGACAGGTGGGGTTGGCGTCGCCGGCAGCGCCGACGAAGTAGTCGCCGGAGACGACCCAGACGCGGCCGCGGTGCTCGAGCCGCACCTGCGCCGAGCCGAGCACGTGCCCGGCCGGATGCAGGCTCACCCGCACGCCGCGGTGCTCGACCGCCTCGCCCCAGCCGGCCGCCTGCAGCCGGACCGCGCCCAGGCGCGCGCGCAGCAGGCCGGCGCCGTCGGCGCTGCCGAGATAGTGCGCGTGGCCGGGCCGCGCATGGTCGGCATGGGCATGCGTGATCACGGCGCGGTTGACCGGCCGCCACGGATCGATGTGAAAGTCGCCCGCCGGGCAGTACAGCCCCTCGGGGCGCAGCACGACCAGATCGTCGGCTTCGGCCATGGCCACGATTGTGCGTGGCGGCATGGAATACTGCGGCGCATGGAGCCCACGCCCCCCGACCCGCTGGCCGAACGCATGCCGCCGCGGCGGATGCTGATGTCGCTGCAGGGCCGGATCACGCGTCGCGAGTTCTGGCTCTGGGGCGTGCTCGCGCTGCTCGGCGTGGCGCTGCTGCTGCAGGCGCTGCTCGGCATCGCCGGGGTCGCGCCGAAGGCGGCCGAGCGGCTGGTCAATCTGGTGCTGGTGTGGCCGGCGATCGCGGTCTTGGTCAAGCGCTGGCACGACCGCGACAAGAGCGGCTGGTGGGTGCTGATCAACCTGGTGCCGGTGATCGGCTGGCTCTGGGCGCTGGTCGAGAACGGCTTCCTGCGCGGCACGCCGGGGCCGAACCGCTTCGGCGCCGACCCGCTGGCGCGGCCTCCCGCCGCGGAGGTCAATAGCGCCCGGTGATGCCGGCCACGCGCAGATAGGCGTTCGCGCACCATGCGACGACACCGCGCGACAGCCAGCGCCGCCAGCCTTCGCGCAGCGGCGGCGCCTTGACCTCGTACGACGCCGCGCAGGCCTGCTCGAAGCGCTCGGCCAGGCCGCGCGCGAAGGCCGCATCGCGCACCACCGCGTTCGCCTCGAGGTTGAGCAGCAGCGACAGCGGATCGATGTTCGAGCTGCCGACCGTGGCCCAGTCGTCGTCGACCACGGCGACCTTGGCATGCAGGAAGGCCGGCGTGTACTCGAAGATGCGCACGCCCTCGGCGAGCAGCTCGTCGTAGAGCACGCGCGCGGCCAGCGCCGCCAGCCGGTAGTCGACCTTGCCCTGCAGCAGCAGCCGCACGCGCAGGCCGCGCCGCGCGGCGCCGAGCAACGCGCGGCGGAACGCGCGCCCCGGGTAGAAGTACGGGCAGGCGATGTCGACCCGCGCGCGCGCACCGCGGATCGCCTCGATGTAGCTGCGTTCGATCGCGCGCCGCTGGCGCAGGTTGTCGCGCACGACGAAGGCCACCGGCACCGGGGCCAGATCGCCGGCCGCGGGCTCGGCCCGGACCCCCGGTTCGGTGACGCGCAGCGCGCGCGCCAGCTCCAGCGTGCGCGCCACCGGCCGGTTCACGTGCGCCAGCTCGCGCAGCTCGGTGCGCCAGTCGTGCCCCATGCGCGCGCGCAGGCCGATCGCCCGTGCGACATGCTGCACGCGCGCGACGACCGGGCCGCGCAGCTCGACCGCGAAATCCAGCCGCGGCGCGCCGGTCCGGCCGTGGTGCAGGTCGTTGCGGTCGTCGATGACGTTGATGCCGCCGACGAAGGCCACCTCCAGGTCGACGACGCACAGCTTCTGGTGCAGCCGGCGCAGCTGCCCCGGCTGCAGCCACGCGGTCCAGCGCTCGAGCGGGCGGAACACGTCGAGGCGCAGGTTCGGCGCCGCGAGCCAGGCGCGCAGCCGCGGCAGCGTCGCCTTCGAGCCGAAGCCGTCGACGACGACGTTGACCTCGATGCCGCGTGCGGCCGCGGCGCGCAGCGCCTCGGCGATCGCGGCGCCGGCCTCGTCGTCGTGGAAGATGTACGACGCGAGCCACAGTTGCGCCCGCGCCTGCGCGATCGCCTGCTGCATCGCCGGGAACAGCTCGTCCCCGCCCTGCAGCAGCCGCACGCGGTTGCCGCCGACGAAGCCCGGCGCCGGCGGCGTGCCTGCCGCGGCGTCGCCGGCCACCGGGCTGGGGGCCGGGTGCATGTTCAGTCGGGAACGAGCTCGGCCATCAGCGGCAGATGGTCGGACATGCGCGCCCAGGCGGTGCCGCGCGGTACCCAGGTGCTGCGGCAGGCGAGGCCGCGAACATAGATGCGGTCGAGCGCGAACACCGGCACCCGCGACGGGAAGGTCAGGCGCTGCGCCGGCCGGCTCGTGGGGGCCTGGGCGCGCGCCAGGCCGAGCTCGGCCATCGGCGCGTCGAGCCGCTCGCCCCAGTCGTTGAAGTCGCCGGCGACGACGAGACGCTCGCCCGCCGGCACCTGTGAGGCGAGAAAGTCGGCCAGCCGCTGCACCTGGCGCACACGGCTTCGGTGGGCGAGCCCGAAGTGCACGACCACCGCATGCACGCGCTCGCCGTTCCACTGCACCGGCACGTGCAGCAGGCCGCGCTGCTCGAAGCGGTGGTCGCTGACGTCGTGGTGGCCGGCCTCCCCGATCGGCCAGCGCGACAGCAGCGCATTGCCGTGCTCGCCGTGGCGCGTGACCGCGTTCGTGCGGTAGGCGACGTCGTAACCGTCCGGGGCGAGGAAGTGGGCCTGCCCGCCCTCGGGCCAGCCGAACCAGGTGCGTTCGAACTGGCGGGCGTCGCGCGTGTGGAACAGCCGCACCTCCTGCAGGAAGACCAGGTCGGCGTCCAGCGCCTCGATGCCGAGGCCGAGGTTGTGGATCTCCAGCCGCTTGCGCGGCCCGACCCCGCGCACGCCCTTGTGGATGTTGTAGGTGGCCACGCGCAGCGCGTCGTGCGGCAGCGTCGACGACGCGGCGAAGGCCGGCGACGCGTACGGGTTCACCGGACAACCGGTGCCGGCACGAAACGCGGCAGCTGCAGGATCGCTTCGGCGTTGCTGGGCGAGAAGCAGCGGTCGGCCGCCTCGCGCCACGGCCACCAGCCGAAGCGCAGGTGCTCGCGCGGGTTCAGCCGCACCGGCGTGTCCGGCGGCACGGTGAGCCCGAACACGTGTTCGGTGTTGTGCGTGACGCCCGGCGCGTAGCGGTGGCGCCAGACCGGGTAGATCTCGTAGACGTTGCGCAGGCCCCAGTCGCACAGCGCGGAGGCGGGCACGCCGGCGCCGCCGACCGCGATGCCGGTCTCTTCGGCAACCTCGCGCACGCAGGTCAGCGCGAGCGGCTCGTCCGGCGTCTCCTTCGAGCCGGTGACGCTCTGCCAGTAGCCGGGCTTGTCGGCGCGCTCGATCAGCAGCACCTGCAACTGCACCGTATGCACGACGACGAGGACGGATTCCGGGATCTTGTACGGTCGCGGTGGCGGGTCGATCGGCATGGCGCCAGCATAGCGCCTGCCGTCGGCGGCGGCCGCCCGGACCGCCCGGGCCGAAGCGCCGCAGCGCTTCAGCCGGCGTCCGGCCCGCCGACCGGCCGGCCGATGCCGTGGTACTCGATCCCGGCCTGCGTCACCACCGCCGGCGCGAACATGTTGCGGCCGTCGAAGATCAGCGGCTGGCGCAGCAGTTCGCGGATGCGGTCGAAGTCCGGGCTGCGGAACTCCTTCCACTCGGTCAGGATCAGCAGCGCGTCGGCGCCTTCCAGGGCCTGCAGCGCGCTGTCGGCATACGCCAGCCCGGGCTGGTCGCCGAACACCCGGCGCGCTTCGCCCATCGCGACCGGGTCGTAGGCCACGATGCGCGCGCCGTGCGCGACCAGGCCTTCGACGACGGCCCGGCTCGGCGCCTCGCGCATGTCGTCGGTGTTCGGCTTGAAGGCGAGGCCCCAGAGCGCGAAGCGCCGTCCGGCCAGGTCGGCGCCGAAACGCGCGACGACCTTGTCGACCAGCACCCGCTTCTGCGCCTCGTTCGCGCGCTCGACCGCGCGCAGCACCTCGAGCGGCCGCCCGTTCTGCCCGGCGGTGTGGATCAGCGCCTTCACGTCCTTCGGGAAACACGAGCCGCCGTAGCCGGTGCCGGCATAGAGGAACTGCGTGCCGATGCGCGGATCGCTGCCGATGCCGACACGCACCTGTTCGATGTCGGCGCCGACGCGCTCGGCGAGCAGCGCGAGTTCGTTCATGAACGAGATCCGCGTCGCCAGCATCGCGTTCGCGGCGTACTTGGTGAGCTCGGCCGAGCGCGGGTCCATCACCATCAGCCGGTCGCGGTTGCGCTGGAACGGCGCGTACAGCGCGCGCATCGCGTCGATCGCCCGTTCGTCGCTCGCGCCGACGATGATCCGGTCGGGACGCATGAAGTCCTCGACCGCCGCGCCTTCCTTCAGGAACTCCGGGTTGGAGACGACCGAGAAGCCGACGGCCACGCCGCGCGCCGCGAGCTCGGCCTCGATCGCCGCACGCACGCGGTCGGCCGTGCCCACCGGGACGGTGCTCTTGTCGACGACCACGCGGTAGTCGCTCATGTGCCGGCCGATGCTGCGCGCCGCGGCCAGCACGTGCTGCAGGTCGGCCGAGCCGTCCTCGTCCGGCGGCGTGCCGACGGCGATGAACTGGATCTGCCCGTGCGCCACCGACTCGGCGACATCGTCGGTGAAGCGCAGCCGGCCCGCGGCGACGTTGTGCGCGACCATCGCGTCGAGCCCGGGCTCGTGGATCGGGATGCCGCCGCCGCGCAGCACGGCGATCTTGGCCGCGTCGAGGTCTAGGCAGAGCACGTCGTTGCCCACGTCGGCCAGGCAGGCGCCCGAAACCAGCCCCACGTAGCCCGACCCGATGACGGTGATCTTCATGAACGATGGGTTCCTTTCAACCGTTGATGCCGGCCGCCCCGGCGGCCGCAGCGAACGCGCGCCGAGGCCGGTTCACTCCCGCAGCAGCCGCAGCAGGTACTGTCCGTAGCCGTTCTTCGCCAGCGGCGCCGCGAGGCGCTCGACCTGCGCGGCGTCGATCCAGCCGGCGCGAAACGCGATCTCCTCGGGACACGCCACCTTCAGCCCCTGGCGCCGCTCCAGCGTCGCGATGAACTGGCCGGCATCGAGCAGGCTGTCGCAGGTGCCGGTGTCGAGCCAGGCGTAGCCGCGGCCCATGATCTGCACGTCGAGCCGGCCGCGGGCGAGGTACAGCGCGTTCAGGTCGGTGATCTCGAGCTCGCCGCGCCGGCTCGGCTTCAGGCCCGCGGCCAGCTCGCAGACCTGGGTGTCGTAGAAGTACAGGCCGGTGACCGCGTAGGGGCTGCGCGGCTGCGCCGGCTTCTCCTCGAGGCTCACCGCGCGCCGCCCGGCATCGAACTCGACGACGCCGTAACGCTGCGGGTCCTGCACGTGGTAGGCGAACACGCTGGCGCCGACGGGCCGGGCCGAGGCTTCGTGCATCAGCCGCGGCAGGTCGTGGCCGTAGAAGATGTTGTCGCCCAGGATCAGCGCGCTGGGTCGGCCGGCGACGAAGTCGCGGCCGAGGACGAAGGCCTGCGCCAGGCCGTCAGGGCTGGGCTGCACGCAGTAGCTCAGGCTCAGGCCCCACTGGCTGCCGTCGCCGAGCAGCGCGGCGAAGCGCGGCGTGTCCTTCGGCGTGCTGATGACCAGGATGTCGCGGATGCCGGCCAGCATCAGCGTGGACAGCGGGTAGTACACCATCGGCTTGTCGTACACCGGCAGCAGCTGCTTGCTGACCGCCAGCGTCGCCGGGTGCAGCCGCGTGCCGGAGCCGCCGGCGAGGATCAGGCCCTTGCGCGCCGTGTCGCTTCCGTCGTTCGCGTTCATGAGGTCGCTCCGTAGTGCCGCGAGATCCACTCCCGGTAGGCGCCGCTCTGCACGTGCCGCACCCAGTCCTGGTTCGCGAGGTACCACCGCACCGTCTTGCGCAGGCCGGTCTCGAAACTCTCCTGCGGCCGCCAGCCGAGTTCGCGCTCGATCTTGCGCGCGTCGATCGCGTAGCGCCGGTCGTGCCCGGGCCGGTCGGCGACGAAGGTGATCAGGCGCCGGTGCGGGCCGGCGGGATCCGGGCGCAGCTCGTCGAGCAGCGCGCACACGGCTTCGACGATCTGCCGGTTCGTCTGCTCGTTCCAGCCGCCGATGTTGTAGGTCTCGCCGGGGCGCCCGTGCTCGAGCACGGTGCGGATCGCGCGGCAGTGGTCGAGCACGTACAGCCAGTCGCGCACGTTCAGGCCGTCGCCGTAGATCGGCAGCGGCCGGCCGGCCAGGGCGTTGACGATCATCAGCGGGATCAGCTTCTCCGGGAACTGGTAGGGCCCGTAGTTGTTCGAGCAGTTCGTCGTCAGCACCGGCAGCCCGTAGGTATGGAACCAGGCGCGAACCAGGTGGTCGCTGGCCGCCTTGCTCGCCGAGTACGGGCTGTTCGGCTGGTACGGATGGGTCTCGGTGAAGGCCGGATCGTCGGGCCCGAGGCTGCCGTAGACCTCGTCGGTCGACACGTGCAGGAAGCGGAAGGCGCCGCGCTGCGGCTCGGACAGGGTCTGCCAATGGGCGCGCACCGCTTCGAGCAGGTGGAAGCTGCCCTCGACGTTGGTGCGCACGAAGGCCGCCGGGCCGTGGATGCTGCGGTCGACATGGCTCTCCGCGGCGAAGTGCAGCACCGCGCGCGGCCGGTGCTCGGCGAGCAGCCGGTCGAGCAGGCCGCGGTCGGCGATGTCGCCGCGCACGAAGCGGTGGCGCGGATCGCCTTCGAGCGCGTGCAGGTTCTCGAGGTTGCCGGCGTAGGTCAGCGCGTCGAGGTCGAGCACCGGCTCGCCGCCGGCGCGCAGCCAGTCGAGCACGAAGTTGCTGCCGATGAAGCCGGCGCCGCCGGTGACGAGGATCATGCGGGTGCGAGAGATCTGTTGCGGACGGCTTCAACCACGGCCGTAATGGTCCTCGAAGCGGACGATGTCGTCCTCGCCGAGGTAGCTGCCGGACTGCACCTCGATGATCTCGAGCGGCACCTTGCCCGGGTTCGCGAGCCGGTGCACCTGGCCGAGCGGGATGTAGGTGCTCTGGTTCTCGGTCAGCAGCGTGACCTGGTCGCCGTTCGTCACCTCGGCGGTGCCGGAGACGACGATCCAGTGTTCGGCCCGGTGGTGGTGCTTCTGCAGGCTCAGGGAAGCGCCGGGCTTGACCATGATGCGCTTGACCTGGAAGCGCGGGCCGTGGTCGATGCTGTCGTACCAGCCCCAGGGGCGGTGCACCTGGCGGTGCAGCGCGGGCTCGCTGCGGCCGCGCCGCTGCAGTTCGGCGACCACGTGCTTGACCTCCTGGCTGCGGCGCCGGTCGGCCACCAGCACCGCATCCGGCGTCTCGACGACGACCACGTCGCGCAGCCCGATCGCGCCGACGAGCCGGCTGGTCGCGTGCACCAGCGTGCCGCTGCAGTCGTGCAGCACGACGTCGCCGCGACCGGCGTTGCCCTGCGCATCGTGCGGGCTCACGTCCCAGACCGCGTCCCAGGCGCCGAGGTCGGACCAGCCGGCGGCCAGCGGCACCATGGTCACCGCGAACTCGCCCGAGCCCGGGCACTTCTCGAGCACCGCGTAGTCGACCGAGTCGGCCGGCACCGCCGCGAAGCGCGGCTTGTCCGGCCGGACGAAGGAAGCGTCGACGCCGCGGCCCTGCCAGGCGGCTTCGGTCGCGGCCAGCAGCTCGGGCCGGAAGCGGCCGAGCGCGCGCAGCCAGACCGAGGCGCGCACGACGAACATGCCGCTGTTCCAGTAGTAGTCGCCCTCGGCCAGGTAGCGCTGGGCAGTGGCGGCGTCGGGCTTCTCGACGAAGCGCTCGACCGGCAACGCGCCGTCGCCGTCGGCCGCGGCGCAGCGGATGTAGCCGTAGCCGGTCTCGGGCCGATCCGGCAGGATGCCGAGGATCACGAAGGCGCCGCCGGCCGCCGCACGCACCGCCCGCCGCAGCGCCTGCGTGAAGGCGGGTTCGTCGCGGATCGTCTGATCGGCCGGCGTGACCACGAGCACCGGGTCGGCGCAGCCTTCGGCGGCGTCGAGCGCGGCCAGCGTCATCGCCGGCGCGGTGTTGCGGCCGACCGGCTCGAGCAGCAGGCGGGCGTCGGTCTGGCCGATCGCGGCCAGCTGGTCGAGCACGAGGAAACGCTGGTCCTCGTTGCCGACGACGCAGGTGCGGCCGACGTGCAGGTCGGCGGCCGCCAGCGCCTGCAGCCGCGCCGCCGCCTGCTGGAAGAGGCTGCGCTCGCCGTGCAGCGCGAGGAACTGCTTCGGGTGCTGCGCCCGCGACAGCGGCCACAGCCGGGTGCCGCTGCCGCCGGCGATGATGACGGGCTGGACGGGGATCGGGTCGGGAGTCATCGGGCTTGGCGTCGGGGATGCCCGGCCTCAGGCCGGCAGGGCGGACGGTGTTTCGAAGCCCATCGGGTTGCGGCGCTGCCAGCGCCAGCTGTCGGCGCACATCCGGTCCAGGTCGTGGCGGGTGCGCCAGCCGAGCAGCCCGGCGGCGCGCGTCGGATCGGCAAAACAGGCGGCGACATCGCCGGGCCGGCGCGGCACGACCACGTGCGGGATGCGCCGGCCGCTCGCGCGCTCGTAGGCGCGCAGCACCTCGAGCACGCTGTAGCCGCGGCCGGTGCCGAGGTTGACGGTGATCGATCCACCGGCCGTGGCCAGGTGGCGCAGCGCCGCGGCATGGCCGTCGGCCAGGTCGCAGACATGGATGTAGTCGCGCACGCCGGTGCCGTCGGGGGTGTCGTAGTCGTCGCCGAAGACCTGCAGGTGCGGCCGGCGGCCGACCGCCACCTGCGCGACGTAGGGCATCAGGTTGTTCGGCGCGCCGCGCGGGTCCTCGCCGATCAGGCCGCTGTCGTGCGCGCCGACCGGGTTGAAGTAGCGCAGGATCGCGACCTGCCAGGCCGGGTCGCTGCGCACCAGGTCGCGCAGCAGGTTCTCGCCGGTCAGCTTGGTCTGGCCGTAGGGGTTGGTCGCGCTCAGGCGCGCGTCCTCGGTGATCGGCAGCCGCTCCGGGTCGCCGTAGACGGTGGCGCTGGAGCTGAACACGAACTGCCGGCACGAACCCCGCGCCATCGCACCGAGCACGCTGATCAGGCCGCCGACGTTGTTCGCGTAGTACTCGATCGGCCGCGCGACAGATTCGCCGACCGCCTTGCGCGCGGCGAAGTGCACGACCGCCTCCGGCGCAAACCGATCGAACACGCGCGCCAGCGCCGCGGCGTCGCGGACGTCGGCGCGTTCGAACACCGGTGCCTGACCGGTGATCGCCTGCAGCCGCTCGAGCACCCGCGGCGAGCTGTTCGAGAAGTCGTCGAGCCCGACCACCCGCCAGCCGTCGGCCAGCAGCGAAAGCCAGGTGTGCGATCCGATGTAGCCGGTGGCCCCGGTGAGCAGGACCGTGCGCATCGTCACTGCAGCAGGAACTGCACCGCGCAACTGCCGCCGTAAGCGGTATACGGGGTCAGCGTCACGGCGCTCGAGTCGCTGCTCTGGTTGCGGTCGTTCAGCGTCAGGTTGCAGTTGACCTGCCAGTTGCGCGCCGGCAGCCAGGTCGCGCCGAGGCTCAGGTTGGTCACCCGGTCGCGCGCCTCCGCCGGAGTCGGCGGCTGCCCCGGCGGCGGGTTGATCAGGAAGTCCTCGGTGCGCGCGAAGTACTGCAGCGACGCGTTCAGGCTCGTCTTGCCGGTGACGGCGTAGGTGGCGGTGAACTGCAAGCCGGCGGTCAGCCGGTTCGTGTCGCCCTGGCCGCCCGGTGTGCCGCCGCCGACATCGGTCAGGCTGCTGTTGGCCAGCGTGTCGTAGCTGAGCAGCGTGTCGAAGGTGAGCTTGCCGGTGGGGGTGTAGACCCACCGGACCCAGCCGGTGACGCCCGACTGGTCGTAGGGATTCGCCCCGGTGTAGTCCCACGACGAGTAGCCGATCCGGCCCGAGACGGTGCTCTGCCCGGTCGGCTCCCAGATACCCAGAACGAACGCGTCGTAGCGGTCGAACTGGCGGTCGACCGAGAAGTAGTCGCCCCGGGTGTAGGACAGACCCGTACCGAGTGTCAGCTGGCCGCTGAACTCCTTGCGCACGCGCACCGTGACCGAGCCCTGGTCCAGGTTCCGGGGGCTGAACAGCGCGTTCGCGACCCGATCTTCGCTGTCGTAGCGGTTGGAACTGTAGGCCAGCCGCAGGTCGGCGGCGAGCAGCGACACGAGCCCGTACTCCACCCGGCCGTAAGCCAGCGTGCTGGCCTGCGTGACCTTGACGACCCGGAACAGGTTCGCCTGGTTGAAGCCGCCGTAGTTCGCGAGCCCCTCGTTGTAGGCGGCGTACAACTGACCGGACAGGCGTTCGATCGTCGCCCAGTCCCACCCCGCGGTCAGGCCATAGCTGGTGTTGTCGAGCTGGTCGAGCTGCCCGTAGAGATTGGCCGCGACGTTGCCGTTGGCATAGAAGTGCTGCCGGCCGTAGCGCTGGTCGATGCCGCCGACCAGGCTGGTCGAACTCCACCAGCTGCTCTGCGCTACCGCGTCCGGCTGACGCGCCGGGTTGGTGTCGTAGCTGATCGCCTGGTTGACGCCGAGGTAGTACGGACTCGTCTCGGCCAGGGCCGGACCCGCGAGGACCAGATTCAGCATCAGCGGCAGCAACGGCCGGCGGATCGGGCTTGACATTCGGTGCTCCGGGTTCAAAAGCTTGATGCGCGCAGCCGCCCTCAATGGGCGTTCTGCCCGAGCAGCACGACCTTGACCGTGCGCGCGATGATCTGCAGGTCCAGGCCGAGCGACCAATTTCGCAGGTACTCCAGGTCGTACTCGACCCGGGCCTGCATCTTCTGGATCGTATCGGTCTCGCCGCGGTGGCCGTGCACCTGGGCCCAGCCGGTGATGCCGGGCTTGACCTTGTGCCGCACCATGTAGGCCTTGATCAGCTGGCGGTACATCTCGTTGTGCGCGACCGCATGCGGCCGCGGGCCGACGATGCTCATGCGCCCCTGCAGCACGTTGATGAACTGCGGCAGCTCGTCGAGCGAGGTGCGGCGCAGAAAGGCGCCGAAGGGGGTGATGCGCGGGTCGCCCCGGGTCGCCTGCCGGATCACGTCCCCGTCGTCCATCGCGCGCATCGAGCGGAACTTGTAGACCACGATCTCCTCGCCGTCCAGGCCGTTGCGGCGCTGCCTGAAGATCACCGGTCCGGGCGAGCTCAGCTTGACGCCGATCGCGATCAGCAGCAGCAGCGGCGAGATCAGCACCAGGATCAGCGACGCCAGCACGACATCGCTGATGCGCTTGGCCAGTTCGTTCGTGCCGGTGAAAGGCGTCTCGCAGATGCCGACGACCGGGATGCCGTTGATGTCCTGCAACCGGCCCTGGATGATGCTGATGCCGAACACGTCGGGCACGAAGTAGATCGACGCGGTCGTGCCCTGCACCGCCTCGAGCAGCTCGACGATGCGCGGCTGCGAGCCCAGCGGCAGCGTGATGTAGACGTCGTTGATCGCATGCTCGCGGATGTAGGGCGCCGCCTGCTTCAGCGTGCCCAGGCGCTGCGGCACCGCGTCGTTGTGCAGCCGGTCGTCGGTGCGGTCGTCGAAGTAGCCGACGAAATCGATTCCGTGGTCGCGGGCGTCGAGCAGCGCCTTGGCCGCCTTCACGCCGAGCGGCCCGGCGCCGACGATCACGGCCGAGCGCCGGTTGTGCGGCAGCGCGGCCCACCGGCGCGTGACGCGCCGGCCGATCGCGACCGCGGTCAGCTGCACGAAGGGCGTCGCCACGGCCCACCAGGCGAGGACCTGGCGGTCGAAGAGGTCGAAACTGGTCGTCGCGTAGCCGCACAGCAGCAGGATGACCAGCAGGCTGACCCAGGACGTGGAGATGCCCACCGCCGCGGTCAGCAACGTGTCCTTGAAGCGGTTGCTGCCCGGGAAGGTCAGCGCGATCACCAGCAGGCAGAAGCTCAGGTCGGGACGTTCGATCGGATGATCGAGCCACCACGAGATGCCGACGTAGACGCCGACCGCGATCGCCGGCTCCAGCAGCGCCGCCACCAGAGTGCTCACCGACTGCGGCGCGCTGTAGAAGGTTCGCTTGTAGTTTCGGTCTTCGAACATCGGTGGTGATTCGACCGGGCGGCCCCGGTCCGGCAGGCGCCGGCGCGCGGGACGACTGTCGGCGCCGGACGCGGCGACACGTACGCGTACCGCCTCGGCCCGGCCGCAAGGTGAACTATTCTCCCCCAACTGCCGATGCCCTCCGCCGTCGCACCACACGCGGTCACGGGGGAGCGCTACCTACAATCGGGCAATGCTGCACAGTCTGAACACGCTGCTCGCCCCCGCGCTGATGGAGCGCGTGGTGCTGGTCGTCAATCACGTGCTCGGCGCCGAACCGGCGGCGACGCAGCGGCTGCGGCCGCATGCCGGCCGCATCGTCGGCGTGCAGCTGCAGGACTGGCCGACGCTGTTGCCGGCGCCGCCGGAGCTGTCGTTCCGGATCACGCCGGCCGGTCTGCTCGAGTGGTGCGGCCAGGCCGGGCCGCCTCCGGCCGCCGACCTGGGCGTGCGCGTCGACGCGTCGAACCCGGTGCGGCTGACCGCACGAGCCCTCAGCGGCGAAGCGCCAACCGTGTGCATCGACGGCGACGCGCAGCTCGCCGCCGAGGTGAACTGGCTGCTGCAGAACCTGCGCTGGGATGTCGGTGCCGACCTGCAGCGGCTGGTCGGGCCCGCGATCGCGCAGCCGCTGCAGCAGCTCGGCTCGGCGCTGGCACGGGCGCTGCGCGGCGCGCTGCAGCGCGCCCCCGGCCTCGGCCCGCGCGATCCCGCCCCGCCGCCATGAGGCGGCTGTGGCGGCTGGTGGTGATCGTGGTCACCATGCTGCGCTTCGGCCTCGACGAGCTGGCGCTGGCCGGCTTCCGCCAGCGCTGGGTGCGCGCGCTGGCCTGGACCGTGACGCTGGGCCGCCGCTTCGACCAGCCGCGCGGCGTGCGGCTGCGCCAGGCGCTGGAGAAGCTCGGGCCGATCTTCGTCAAGTTCGGCCAGGTGCTGTCGACGCGGCGCGACCTGCTGCCGCTGGACGTGGCCGACGAGCTGGCCCGGCTGCAGGATCGCGTGCCGCCGATCCCGGGCGCGCAGGCGAAGGCGCTGGTCGAGCGCGCGTTCGGCCAGCCGATCGGCGCGGTGTTCGGCAGCTTCGAGACCGAGCCCGTGGCGAGCGCGTCGATCGCGCAGGTGCACTTCGCGACGCTGCCGGACGGGCGCGAGGTCGCGGTCAAGGTGCTGCGACCGGGCATGCTCGAGCTGATCGACAGCGACCTGGACCTGCTGCACACGCTGGCGCGCTGGATCGAACGCCTGAGCAGCGACGGCAAGCGGCTGCGCCCGCGCGAGGTGGTGGCCGAGTTCGACACCTATCTGCACGACGAACTGGACCTGGTGCGCGAGGCCGCCAACGCCGCGCAGCTGCGGCGCAACATGCAGGGCCTGAACCTGGTGCTGATCCCCGAGATGCTGTGGGATCACTGCACCCCGACCGTGCTCGTGATGGAGCGCATGCACGGCATCCCGATCGGCCAGGTGCAGCGGCTGCGCGACGCCGGGGTGGACCTGAAGAAGCTCGCCCGCGACGGCGTCACGATCTTCTTCACGCAGGTGTTCCGCGACGGCTACTTCCACGCCGACATGCACCCGGGCAACATCCAGGTCAGCACCGACCCGGCCACCTTCGGCCGCTACGTCGCGCTCGACTTCGGCATCATCGGCACGCTCACCGAGTGGGACAAGGAATACCTGGCGCAGAACTTCATCGCCTTCTTCCGCCGCGACTACAAGCGCGTGGCCGAGCTGCACCTCGAGTCCGGCTGGGTGCCGGCCGCGACCCGCGTCGACGCGCTGGAAAACGCGATCCGCGCCGTCTGCGAGCCGCACTTCGACCGGCCGCTGAAGGACATCTCGCTCGGCCAGGTGCTGCTGCGGCTGTTCCAGACCTCGCGCCGCTTCAACGTCCAGATCCAGCCGCAGCTGGTGCTGCTGCAGAAGACGCTGCTCAACATCGAGGGCCTGGGCCGCCAGCTCGACCCGGAGCTGGACCTGTGGAGCACGGCCAAGCCCTTCCTCGAGCGCTGGATGAACCAGCAGGTCGGCTGGCAGGGGCTGCTCGAGCGGCTGCAGCGCGAGGCGCCGCGCTACGCGCAGCTGCTGCCCGAGCTGCCGCGGCTGCTGCACCGCGCGCTGCAGGCGCCCGAGCAGGCGGCCAGCGAATCGGCAGCGACGCTCGCGCTGCTGGCCGAGCAGCGGCGCACCAACCGGCTGCTGCAGGGGCTGCTGTTCGGCCTGTTCGGCTTCGTCGCCGGGGTGGCGGCGGTGCGCCTGTGGCCGCACGGCTAGCGCACGCCCGCCGCGGCCACCCGCGCCTATACACTGCGCGCCGTCGTCGCCCGGAGGCCCGGTCGTGCTCATCACCTTCGTCGCCCTTTACCTCGCCCTGACCATCACGATCGGCCTGCTGGCCGCGCGCCGGGTGCACGGTGCGAAGGACTTCCTGGTCGCCGGCCGGTCGCTGCCGCTGTACATGAACGTCGCGACCGTGTTCGCGACCTGGTTCGGCGCCGAGACGGTGCTGTCGGTGTCGGCCACCTTCGCCAAGGACGGGCTGAACGGCATTCCGGGCGACCCCTTCGGCGCCTCGGCCTGCCTGGTGATCGCCGCGCTGCTGTTCGCGCGGCTGTTCTACCGGATGAACCTGCTGACGATCGGCGACTTCTACAAGCACCGCTACGGCAAGGGTGTCGAGGTGCTGACGAGCATGGCGATCGTGCTGTCGTATCTCGGCTGGACCTCGGCCCAGATGACCGCGCTCGGCCTGGTGATCGCCACGCTGTCCGGCGGCGCGGTGGACCTCAACACCGGGATCATGATCGGCGCGGCGGTCGTCGTCGTCTACACGATCTTCGGCGGCATGTGGTCGGTGGCCTTCACCGACCTGTTCCAGACGGTCGTGATCCTGATCGGCCTGACGCTGGTGGCGCTGCTCGTCGGCGACCTGGCCGGTGGCTTCGACAAGGTGGTCGCGCAGGCGGCCGGCGACGGCAAGCTGGTGCTGTTCCCGGCCGACATGGATGCGGCCGCGTGGTGGGCGATGGCCGGCGCGTTCTTCGCGTTCGCCTTCGGCTCGGTGCCGCAACAGGACGTGTTCCAGCGCATGACCAGCGCGAAGGACGAGAAGACCGCGGTCCGCGGCACGATCCTCGGCGGGCTGATCTACTTCGTCTTCGCGTTCGTGCCGATCTACATCGCCTATGCGGCGCTGGTGGCCGACCCGTCGCTGGGCGGGCTGTTCGACGCCGAGGACGCGCGCGAGATCCAGCGCATCCTGCCCGACCTGGTGCTCGGCAAGATGCCGATGTGGGCGCAGATCATGTTCTTCGGCGCGCTGCTGTCGGCGATCCTGTCCACCGCCAGCGGCGCGCTGCTGGCGCCGTCGGCGCTGTTCTCAGAGAACGTGCTGCGCCCCTTCGTGCCGCACATGAGCGACCGGCAGCTGCTGATCAACACCCGGCTGATCCTCGCCACCTTCACCGTCTGCGCGCTGCTGTTCGCGCTGAACAGCACGAGCACGATGTACGAGATGGTGCAGAACGCCTACAACGTGACGCTCGCCGGCGCGTTCGTGCCGCTGCTCGCCGGCGCGTACTGGAAGCGCGCGACGACGCAGGGCGCGCTGCTGTCGATCGTGCTCGGCATCGGCAGCTGGCTCGCGGCGAACACCGCCGCGCCGGAGGCGATGGTGCCGCCGAACCTGGTGGGCTTCTTCGCGTCGATCATCGGCATGCTGCTCGGCAGCCTGGCGCCGCAGCTGATCGCCGACCGCGGCGAGTCGATCGTGCAGGCGACCGCGCGTGCGCACGCCGGCC
>JAFLDG010000289.1 GCA_017302495.1 Burkholderiales bacterium | reverse complement strand
ATGGCGCGGATCCAGCCGCCGCGGCCGAACAGGCGCAGCACGCGCAGCGCCACCGCGGTGCCGAGCCGGTACAGCCGCGGGCGCGAGGCGACGAAGGTGAAAACGCCCATCCCGACGCGCATCGCCGCCGGCTCCAGGCCGTCGCGCCACGAGCGGTCGCGCCAGCCGCGCAGCAGCGTCGGCAGCGGGATCTGCACCGGGCAGACCTCCTGGCACCGGCCATTGAGCGTGCAGGCGTGCGCCAGGTCGCGCGACGCCTCCAGCCCGTCCAGCACCGGCGTCAGCACCGCGCCCATCGGCCCGGGGTAGGTGCCGCCGTAGGCGTGGCCGCCGAGCTGGCGGAAGACGACGCAGTGGTTCATGCAGGCGCCGCAGCGGATGCAGCGCAGCATCTCGCGCAGCTGCGCGTCGGCGAGCATCTTCGTGCGGCCGTTGTCGACCAGCACGATGTGGAACTCCTCGGGGCCGTCGTGGTCGCCCGCCCGCTTCGGCCCGCAGTGGAAGGTGGTGTACTGCGTCACGTCGGCGCCGGTGGCCGAGCGCACCAGCAGCCGCAGCAGCGCGAACGCATGCGGCAGGCTCGGCACCAGCTTCTCGATGCCGGCGGTGACGATGTGCATCCGCGGCGGCGAGGTCGTCAGCTCGGCGTTGCCCTCGTTGGTGACGGTGCAGGTGGCGCCGGTGTCGGCGATCAGGAAGTTGGCGCCCGAGATCGACACGTCGGCGCTCAGGAACTTGTCGCGCAGCTCGCGCCGGGCGCTGTCGACCATCGCCTCGATCGTCTCGTCGCGGTGCGGCACGCGGTGCGCCTTCCTGAACATCGCCGACACCTGCTCGCGCGTGCGGTGCATCGACGGCCAGACGATGTGCGACGGCCGGTCGCCGCCGAGCTGCACGATGTGCTCGGCCAGGTCGGTCTCGACGCGCTCGATGCCGGCAGCATCGAGGGCATGCGGCAGGCCGATCTCCTCGCCGAGCATCGACTTCACCCGCGTCACCCGCTTCGCCTGCGCCTGGCGGCACAGCTCGACGACGATGCGCGAAGCCTCGTCGGCGGTCGAAGCCCAGTGCACCTGCGCGCCGGAGGCGATGGCGTTGCGTTCGAACTCGAGCAGGTAGTGGTCGAGGTGCGCGACGACGTGGTCCTTGATGCGCCGGCCGCGTTCGCGCGCGGCCTCGAACTGCGGGAAGGCCTCGACCGCGGCGGCACGCTTGCGCTCGGCCGTGCCGGTGGTGCGGTCGATCGCGAGCTTCAGCGTGGGGTCGGCGAGCGCCGCGTCGGCGCGCGCCTTGAACGAAACGACGGCTTGGGGCATGGCGCGACTCATCCCTTCTCGCCGACCGGCGGCGCGTCGGCCATGCCGGCCAGCACCTCGGCGGCGTGGAAGACCCGCACCGCCGAGCCGTTGCGGTGCAGCTTGCCGGCCATGTTCATCAGGCAGCCCATGTCGCCGCCGAGCAGCAGCTGCGCGCCGCTGCGCTCGACCGCGGCGGCCTTGTCGGCGACCACCGCGTTCGAGATCGCCGGGTACTTGACGCAGAAGGTGCCGCCGAAGCCGCAGCAGACGTCGTGCCCCTCCAGCGGCTTCAGCTCCAGGCCGGCGACCTCGGCGAGCAGCGCGCGCGGCTGGTCGTGCACGCCCAGCTCGCGCAGGCCCGAGCAGCTGTCGTGGTAGGTGGCGCTGGCCCGCAGCGCGACGCCGCGCGGCCGGTAGCGCATCACGTCGACGAGGAAGCTCATCAGCTCGAAGCTGCGTTCGCCCAGGTGCCGCGCACGCCCGGCCCACGCCGGGTCGTCGGCCAGCGCCTCGGGGTAGTGGGCGCGCGTCATGCCGATGCACGAGCCCGACGGCGCGACCACGTAGTCGTAGGGTTCGAAGATCGCGATGAAGCGCTTGGCCAGCGCGGCGGCGTCGCGCGTGTCGCCGCTGTTGAACGCCGGCTGCCCGCAGCAGGTCTGCGCCATCGGCACCTCGACCCGGCAGCCCGCGTCGCGCAGCAGCTTCAGCGCTGCGAAGCCGACCTTCGGCCGCATCGCGTCGACCAGGCAGGTGACGAACAGCGCCACCCGGGGCGACGCCGGGGGCGGCGGGACGCGGGACTCGGCCATCGCGCGATTCTCCATCGATGCCATCGGGATCGGCCTCAAGGCAGCTTCACGCCCAGCAGCGGGTCGGTCCAGTGCAGCAGGTGCATCGCCGCCATCGCCAGCCCGCCGACGAGCGCGACATAGTAGAGCGTCGGGATCGCGGTGCGGCGCAGCGTCTGGCCCTCGCGGCCCATCAGGCCGACGGTGGCCGAGGCCGCGACCACGTTGTGGATCGCGATCATGTTGCCCGCCGCCGCGCCGATCGACTGCGCCGCGACCATCGTCGCGCCGCTGACGCCGAGCGCCTGCGCCACGCTGTACTGGTACTGGCTCAGCATCAGGTTGGAGACGGTGTTCGAGCCGGCCAGGAAGGCGCCGAGCGCACCGACCGCCGGCGCGAACAGCGGGTAGACCTCGCCCACCGAGCCGGCCACCCAGCGCGCCATCGCGATCGGCATGCTCGCCAGCTCGTTCGCGTTGACGCCCGACTGGATCATGATGCGCACCATCGGCACCGTGAACACCAGCACGAAGCCGGCCCCGAGCAGCGTGCCGCCCGATTCGCGCGCGGCCTTGACGAAGTCGGGCAGCGCCATGCGGTGCAGCCCGATCGTCACCAGGCAGACGAACACGAGCACGCCGCCGGGCAGGTAAAGCGGCTGGAAGTCGCCGCCGATGCCGGTTTCGCCGAGGATGGTGCGCACGCCGACGCTGACCGACTGCAGCCACGCCTTGAACGGCGGCACGGTGCGGCTCAGGACCAGGATCAGCGCCAGCAGCCCGTAGGGCAGCCAGGCCAGCAGCGTGGGGATGCGGCGGCTGCCGAACCGGTCGAGCTGCATCTCGATGTTGCCCATCCACTCGGCCGGCCACTCCTTCGGGTCGGCGAAGTCCCAGGGCTTCTTCGGCACCAGGAAACCGGCGCGCGCCGCCAGCGTCGCCAGCGCCAGGCCGGTCAGGCCGCCGAGCAGCGACGGGAACTCCGGCCCGAGGAAGCGCCCGGCGAGGCCGTAGGGCACCGTGAACGCGAAGGCGGCGAAGAGGGCAAAGGGCACCGCCGGCAGCGCCTCGGCCCACGAGCGGTTGCGGCCGAAGAAGCGCGTCATGAAGAACACCAGGAACACCGGGATCAGCGTGCCGGCGATCGCATGGCCCAGCGCGACCCGCTCCACCACCAGGCCGAAGAAGTCGGCCCAGGTCCGGCCCTGCGCGGCCAGCGCCTGCGTCATCGCCTCGCGCTGCAGCCCGCCCTGCACGCCCACCAGCAGCGGCGTGCCGACCGCGCCGAAGGACACCGGCGTCGACTGGATGATCATGCCGAACATCACGGCCGACAGCGCCGGGAAGCCCACCGCCACCATCAGCGGCCCGGCCACCGCGGCCGGCGTGCCGAAGCCCGAGGCGCCCTCGATGAAGCAGCCGAACAGCCAGGCGATCAGGATCACCTGGATGCGCCGGTCGGGGCTGATGCGCGCGAAGCCGCTGCGGATGCTGGCGATGCCGCCGGAATGCTTCAGCGTGTTCAGCAGCAGCAGCGCGCCGAAGATGATCCACAGCACCTGCAGCGTGATGATCAGCCCTTCGATCGTGGCCGCGGCGACGCGGTTGAAGCTCACGCCCCAGGCGGTCAGCGCGATCAGCGCGGTGACCGCGTAGACCAGCGGCATCGCCTTTTTCGCCGACCAGCCCAGGCCGACCAGCAGCACGCCGGACAGCGCGATCGGCGTAAACGCCAGCAGGGCTTGCAGGCCGAGGGTCATGGCGGTCCTCCGTGGCGGGCCGGTTGGCATGGCTGCACGCGCCGGCCCGGGCGCGGACGGTCGGGCGGCTCCGGCCGGCCCTGCCCGGGCCGAAGCGGGGGGCGAGGGTCCCACGCGCTGCCGGGCGGGTCAATCCCGATGTCTTCCGATGTCGGCCCGACCCCCCGTGCGCAGCGGGATCCAACGCAGCCCTTCGGCGCCGGCGCGGCGCGAGGGTATTCTGCGCAGGCCGCGCCGCCGTCGGCGCAACGGAGACCACCATGACCCTTCACCGCACCGACCGCACCCGCCGTAACCTGCTGCGTGCAGCGGCCGCCACCGCCCTGCTGGCCGCGGCCGGCAGCAGCTTCGCCCAGGCCTACCCGAGCCGGCCGATCACGCTGATCGTGCCCTGGCCGGCCGGCGGCTCGACCGACCGCCACCTGCGCGGCCTGGCCGAGATCGCGAGCAAGCACCTCGGCCAGAACATCGTGATCGAGAACAAGCCCGGCGGCGGCGGCACCACCGGCCCGGGCACGATGGCGATCACCGCCAAGCCCGACGGCTACACGATCGCGCAGTTCCCGCTCGGCATGCTGCGCCTGCCGCACATGCAGAAGACGCCGTGGCACCCGATCAACGACTTCACGTTCATCATCGGCGTCACCGGCTACACCTTCGGCCTGACGGTGCGCGCCGATTCGCCGTACAAGAGCTTCAACGAGTACATCGAGGCCGCGCGCAAGGCGCCGGGCAAGATCGACTACGGCTCCACCGGCATCGGCACCAGCCCGCACCTGCTGATGGAGGAGCTGAGCGAGAACGCCAAGGTCGAGCTGACGCACGTGCCGTTCAAGGGCAACGCCGACCTGACGCAGGCGCTGCTCGGCGGCCACGTGATGGCGCAGAGCGACGCCAGCGGCTGGGACAAGTTCGTCGACGGCGGCCAGATGCGGCTGCTGGTGACCTTCGGCGAGAAGCGCACCCAGCGTTGGCCGAACGTGCCGACGGCGAAGGAACTCGGCTACGGCGTGGTCTCGACCTCGCCGTACGGCATCGTCGGCCCGAAGGGCATGGATCCGGCGGTGGTCAAGACGCTGCACGACGCGTTCAAGAAGGCGATCGACGATCCGAAGCACCTGGAGCTGCTGGCCACGCTGAACCAGGACGTGTGGTACCTGAACAGCCAGGACTACGCGAAGTGGGCGAGCGACACCTTCGCGAAGGAGAAGCGGCTGATCGACAAGCTCGGGCTGGCCGGCAAGTGAACGCGCCCGCCCCCGCCCCGCCGTTCCGCGCAATCCCGGACCTGATCCGCGAGCACGCGGCGGCGCGGCCGGCGCAGCCCGCGCTCGCCGCCGGCGACGAGCGGCTCGACTACGCCGCGCTCGACGCGCTGATCGACCGCGTCGCCGCGGCGCTGCAGCGCGACGGCGTCGCGCCGGGCGAAGCGATCGGAATCTGCGCGCACGCCTCGCCGCGTTATGCGGCGGTGTTCCTCGGCGCCTTGCGCGCCGGCGTCGCGGTGGCACCGATCGCGCCGTCGGTCACGCCCGCGCAGTTCGCGGCGATGGTCGGCGATGCCCAGGCGACGCG
>JAFLDG010000288.1 GCA_017302495.1 Burkholderiales bacterium | reverse complement strand
GCGGCGCCGGCCCGGGCCGAGGTCGGGCCGCCCGGCCGCAGACTCGCCGGCGGGCGCGAAGCCTCAGCCGTGCGCGGCCGCCAGCGTGGCGTTGAACGTGGCACTCGGGCGCATCACCGCGTCGAGCTTGGCGGCGTCGGGCCGGTAGTAGCCGCCGATGTCCGCCGGCCTGCCCTGCACCGCGGCGAGTTCGGCGACGATCTTCGGCTCGTTGTCGGCCAGTGCCTTCGCCAGCGGCGCGAAGTGCGCGGCCAGGCCCGGATCGTCCTTCTGCGCGGCCAGCGCCTGCGCCCAGTACAGCGCCAGGTAGAACTGGCTGCCGCGGTTGTCCAGCTCGCCGGTCTTCGGGCTGGGCGACTTGCGGTTGTCGAGCAGCTTGCCGGTGGCGGCATCGAGCGTCGTCGCCAGGATCTTGGCCCTGACGTTGCCGGTCTTGATGCCCAGGTCCTCGAGGCTCACCGCGAGCGCGAGGAACTCGCCGAGCGAATCCCAGCGCAGGTGGTTCTCCTCGACCAGCTGCTGCACGTGCTTCGGCGCCGAGCCGCCGGCGCCGGTCTCGTACATGCCGCCGCCGGCCATCAGCGGCACGATCGACAGCATCTTCGCGCTCGTGCCGAGTTCCATGATCGGGAACAGGTCGGTCAGGTAGTCGCGCAGGATGTTGCCGGTGACGCTGATCGTGTCCAGCCCGCGCACCACGCGCTCGAGCGTGTAGCGCATCGCCCGCACCTGGCTCATGATCTGGATGTCCAGGCCCTCGGTGTCGTGCTCCTTCAGGTACAGCTTGACCTTCTTGATCAGCTCGTTCTCGTGCGGGCGGTACGGGTCGAGCCAGAACACCGCCGGCATGCCCGAGTTGCGGCAGCGCGTGACCGCGAGCTTGACCCAGTCGCGGATCGGCGCGTCCTTGACCTGGCACATGCGCCAGATGTCGCCTTCTTCGACGTTCTGCGTCAGCAGCACCTCGCCGGTGGCCAGGTCGGTGATGTTCGCGACCCCGTCCTCGGGGATCTCGAAGGTCTTGTCGTGCGAGCCGTATTCCTCGGCCTGCTGCGCCATCAGGCCGACGTTCGGCACGGTGCCCATCGTCCTCGGGTCGAAGGCGCCGTGCCACTTGCAGAAGTTGATCATCTCCTGGTAGATGCGGGCGAAGGTGCTCTCCGGCATCACCGCCTTCACGTCCTTCAACCGGCCGTCGGCGCCGTACATCTTGCCGCCGTTGCGGATCATCGCCGGCATCGACGCGTCGACGATCACGTCGCTCGGCGAGTGGAAGTTGGTGATGCCCTTGGCCGAGTCGACCATCGCCAGTTCCGGCCGGTGCTCGTGGCAGGCGTGCAGGTCGGCCATGATCTCCTCGCGCTGCGACTCGGGCAGCTTGGCGATCTTGTTGTACAGGTCGACCATGCCGTTGTTGACGTTCACGCCCAGGCTGTCGAACAGCCGGGCGTGCTTCTCGAAGGCCTCCTTGTAGAAGATGCGCACGCAGTGGCCGAAGACGATCGGGTGCGAGACCTTCATCATCGTCGCCTTGACGTGCAGCGAGAACATCACGCCGTACTTGCGCGCGTCCTCGATCTCGCGCTCGTAGAACGCGCACAGCGCCTTCTTGCTCATGAACATCGAGTCGATGACCTCGCCGGCGAGCAGCGCGACCTTCGGTTTCAGCACCAGGGTCCTGCCGCTCTTCGTGATCAGCTCCATCTTCACGTCGCGCGCCTTGTCCAGCGTCAGCGACTTCTCGCCGTGGTAGAAGTCGCCGGCGTGCATGTGCGAGACGTGCGTGCGCGAGGCCTGCGCCCATTCGGCCATCGAATGCGGGTTCTTGCGCGCGTACTCCTTCACCGCGCGCGGCGCGCGCCGGTCGGAGTTGCCCTCGCGCAGCACCGGGTTCACCGCCGAGCCGATGCACCGGGCATAACGGGCGCGGACCGCCTTCTCCTCGTCGGTCTTCGGATCGTCCGGGAAGTCCGGCAGCGGGTAGCCCTTGGCCTGCAGCTCCTTGATCGCCGCGACCAGCTGCGGCACCGACGCGCTGATGTTCGGCAGCTTGATGATGTTGGCGTCGGGCTCGAGCGTCTTGCGGCCCAGCTCGGCGAGCGTGTCGGGCACGCGCTGCTGCGGCGGCAGCCGGTCGGCGAAGTTGCCGAGGATGCGCGCCGCGACCGAGATGTCGCTGGTGTCGACGCGGATGCCGGCCGGCTTCGTGAAGGTGCGGATCACCGGCAGGAAGGCGGCGGTCGCCAGCGCCGGCGCCTCGTCGGTCAGCGTGTAGATGATGGTCGGTTCGGTGCTCATCCGGGGTCTCCTGTCGCGTTCCGGGCTACGCGCGCGCGGTTCCGAGCCGCTGCGGCCGGGCCTTCAACTGTAAAGGACGGCGGCCGCGATTCCTGTCGTCGGCCTGACGGGCACCGGCGCAGCGGCGGCATCTGGGAAAATGCCCGGCTCGCGGCCCACGCGAGGACACGCCAGGCTTCAGCGGAGACGAGCCCATGTACGAACACATCCAGGTGCCGCCCGGCGGCCAGAAGATCACGGTCAACGCCGACTTCTCGTTGAACGTGCCCGACCAGCCGGTCATCCCCTACATCGAAGGCGACGGCACCGGCGTCGACATCACGCCGGTGATGCTGAAGGTCGTCGACGCGGCGGTGGCCAGGAGCTATGCGGGCAAGCGCAAGATCCACTGGATGGAGGTCTACGCCGGCGAGAAGAGCACCCGGATCTACGGCCCCGACGTCTGGCTGCCCGAGGAGACGCTGGCCGCGGTGAAGGAGTACGTGGTGTCGATCAAGGGCCCGCTGACCACGCCGGTGGGCGGCGGCATCCGCTCGCTCAACGTCGCCTTGCGCCAGGAGCTGGACCTGTACGTCTGCCTGCGGCCGATCCAGTACTTCAAGGGCGTGCCCAGCCCGCTGAAGGAGCCGGAGAAGACGAACATGGTCATCTTCCGCGAGAACAGCGAGGACATCTACGCCGGCATCGAGTACGAGGCCAGGAGCGAGAAGGCGAAGAAGCTGATCCGCTTCCTGATCGACGAGATGAAGGTCACGAAGATCCGCTTCCCGGAGACCTCCGGCATCGGCATCAAGCCGGTGTCGATCGAGGGCACCGAGCGCCTGGTGCGCAAGGCGATCCAGTACGCGATCGACAACGACAAGCCCTCGGTGACGCTGGTGCACAAGGGCAACATCATGAAGTTCACCGAGGGCGGCTTCCGCGACTGGGGCTATGCGCTGGCCAGGCGCGAGTTCGGCGCGGTGGAGATCGACGGCGGGCCGTGGTGCAGCTTCGCGAACCCGAAGACCGGCAGGACGATCACGATCAAGGACTCGATCGCCGACGCCTTCCTGCAGCAGATCCTGCTGCGCCCGGCCGAGTACAGCGTGATCGCGACGCTGAACCTGAACGGCGACTACATCTCCGACGCGCTCGCCGCCCAGGTCGGCGGCATCGGCATCGCGCCGGGCGCGAACCTGAGCGACTCGATCGCGATGTTCGAGGCCACGCACGGCACCGCGCCGAAGTACGCCGGCAAGGACTACGTCAACCCGGGCTCGGAGATCCTCTCGGCCGAGATGATGCTGCGGCACATGGGCTGGACCGAGGCCGCCGACCTGATCATCGCCAGCATGGAGAAGGCGATCCTGAGCAGGCAGGTGACCTACGACTTCGCGCGGCTGATGGACGGCGCGACCCAGGTGTCGTGCTCCGGCTTCGGCGACGTGATGATCGGCCGGATGTAGCGCCCGGCGCCGCGCGCCGTCGCGACGGGCCCCGGCTTCGGCGAGAAGCCGGGGCCTCGTCGTCTGCGGCTGCCTGTTCGGCGGCGCCGTCCCCCCGGACGGGGCGGTCGGCCCGCCGGGGCCGGCGCGCGGTCGCCCCACACGTTGTGTAGTAAGCTTCCTAACGAAAGGAGGCGGCGATGCCGAGGCCGATTTCCGGAGCCGTGCTGCTGGCGGCGTCGGCGTTGGTGGCGGGCTGGGCACAGGCCGCCGAGGTGCGGGTGGCCGCGGCCGCGAACTTCGCCGTGCCGCTCGAGCGCATTGGTGCTGCCTTCGCCGCCGTGACCGGCCACACGCTGAAGGTCTCGGCGGGTGCCACCGGCAAGTTCCATTCGCAGATCGTCGCCGGCGCGCCGTTCGAGGTGCTGCTCGCGGCCGACGCCGGAACCCCCGAGCGGCTGATCGCCGAGGGCCACGCGGTTCCCGGCACCCGCTTCACGTATGCGATCGGCCGGCTGGTGCTGTGGAGCGCGCAGCCGGGACGGGTCGACGACCAGGGCGCCGTGCTGCGGTCGGGCCGCTTCGAGCACCTGGCGATCGCGAATCCGAAGACGGCGCCCTACGGTGCCGCGGCGATCGAGGTGCTGCAGGCGCTCGGCCTGGACGGGGCGCTGGCGCCGAAGCTCGTCACCGGCGAGAGCATCGCGCAGGCCTTCCAGTTCGTGGCCACCGGCAACGCCGAGCTCGGCTTCGTCGCGCTGTCGCAGGTGATCGCGGGCGCGTCGCCGGGCGGCTCGCGCTGGGTCGTGCCGCAGGACCTGCATGCCCCGATCCGCCAGGACGCCGTACTGCTGCGCGCAGGGGCGGGCAATCCGGCGGCGACGGCTTTCCTGGTCTACCTGAAGTCGCCGGCGGCGCAGCAGGTGATCCGGTCCTTCGGCTACGGCGGCAGCCCGTGACGCCCGACGACTGGATCGCAGTTCGGCTGACGGCGCAGCTCGCGGCGCTGAGCACCGTGCTGCTGCTCGTCGTCGGCACGCCGGTCGCCTGGTGGCTGGCGCGCACGCGCTCGGCGGCCAAGCCGCTGGTGGCGTCGCTGGTGGCGATGCCGCTGGTGCTGCCGCCGACGGTGATGGGCTTCTACCTGCTGCTGCTGATGGGCCCGCAGGGGCCGGTGGGCCAGCTGACGCAGGCACTCGGCCTGGGCCGGTTGCCGTTCACCTTCGCCGGCCTGGTCGCGGCCTCGGTGCTGTACTCGATGCCCTTCGTCGTGCAGCCGCTGCAGCAGGCCTTCGAGGCGATCCCCGAGCGCACGCTCGAAGCCGCGGCCACGCTGCGCGCCGGGCCCTGGGACCGGTTCTTCACGGTGGCGCTGCCGCTGGCCCGGCCCGGCTTCCTCACCGCCGGCGTGCTCGGCTTCGCGCACACGGTCGGCGAGTTCGGCGTCGTGCTGATGATCGGCGGCAACATTCCCGGCGCGACCCGGGTGCTGTCGGTCGCGATCTACGGCCATGTCGAGGCGCTGGAGTTCGACGCCGCCCACCGCCTGGCCGCCGGCATGGTGGGGTTCGCGCTGCTCGTGCTGCTCGCGCTGTACCTGCTCGGCCGGCCCACCGGCCGCGCGGCGGGGCCCGGCCGGTGATCGAGGCCCGGCTGCAGCTGGCGCGCGCCGGCTTCGCGCTGGACGTGGACCTGCGGCTGCCGGGGCAGGGCGTCAGCGCGCTCTTCGGCCCGTCG
>JAFLDG010000287.1 GCA_017302495.1 Burkholderiales bacterium | reverse complement strand
ATTGTAAAGGGGCCCTCGGCAGCGGCATGCGCCACGCCGGCACGCCGATCGGCCAGGTCGACGCCGGGCTGATGACGCTGATCCGGCAGATCGCCTTCGCCGACATCGCCGCCGGCGTCGAGGCCACCGGCCCCGGCGGGCTGGGCGGCGCGTCCGCCTCGCGGCCCGGCGCCTTCGAACCCGAGGCCTCGCTGCCGTTGCCGGTGGCGCCGAACCTGATCCGCACCCACCGCGACGCGCTGCGCCAGGCCTCCAGCGGCGCGCTCGATCACATGGTGATCGACGTGGTCGGCGGCCTGTTCGACCAGATCCTGTCGGACCCGAAGGTGCCGCCGCAGATGGCGCGCCAGATCGCCCGGCTGCAGCTGCCGGTGCTGCGCGCCGCCCTCGGCGACCCGAGCTTCTTCTCGTCGCGCCGGCATCCGGTGCGCCGGCTCGTGAACCGCATCGCGTCGCTCGGCACGGCCTTCGAGGATCTGGAGACCGAGCCCGGTCAGCGCTTCGTCGCCCTCGTGCGCGAGCTGGTGCAGGAGATCGTCGAGGGCGACTTCGACCAGATCGAGGTCTACGAGCACAAGCTCGATGTCCTCGAGAAGTTCATTGTCGAGCAGGCGCGCAGCGAGGTCCAGGAGCAGGCCGGCGCGCCGACGCTGCTGGCCGAACGGGAGACCACGCTGCGGCTGCAGCAGCGCTACGCGCAGCAGCTGCAGGCGCTGCTCAAGCCGCTGTCGATGCCGGACTTCGTGCGCGACTTCCTGGCGCAGGTCTGGAGCCAGGCGCTGATGCTGGCGGCGCGGCGCGAAGGGCCCGAAGGCGCCCGCGTGCAGCGCCTGCGCCATGCCGGGCGCGAGCTGATCTTGAGCGTGCAGCCGAAGGGCTCGCCCGAGCAGCGCAAGGCCTTCCTGATGCAGCTGCCGACGCTGATGAAGGAGCTGAACGAGGGTATGGATCTGGTCGGCTGGGGCGACGACGCGCGCAAGGCGTTCTTCGGCCGACTGCTGCCGGCGCATGCCGAATCGCTGAAGGGGCAGGCGCTGCGCACGCTGGACTACAACCTGCTCGTGCGCCAGGCCGACGCCGCCCTCGGCGAGGCGATGCCGAGCGTCGACGAGCTGCCGCCGCCGCAGCCCAACGTACCGGTGCTGCGCGACGAGATCGTCGTGCCGGCCTTCTCCGCCGAGGAGAAGCAGCGCATCGGGCTGCTCGACGAGGCCGCGGTCGACTGGGACGGCAAGGTCGACATCGATCTCGGCGAGCCCGAGGTGCGCGATGTCGACCTCGACCTGGCGGGCCTCGGCCTGCCCAAGGCGGAGTCGCCCGAGCCGGCGAGCGGCCGGTCGCTGGCGGACCACGTGCAGATCGGCTTCGCCTACCAGATGCACCTCGAGGGCAAGTGGCACAAGGTGCGGCTGGCGCATGTCAGCCCCGGGCGCAGCTTCTTCGTCTTCACCCGCGGCAGCCGGCACAAGCAGACGATCTCGCTGACGCACCGCATGCTCGTACGGCTGTGCGAGGCCGGGCGCCTGCGCGCCTTCGAGAACGGCTACCTGATCGAACGCGCGACCGCGCGCGTGCGCCGCCAGCTGGCCGCGCTCGGCACCTCCGCCCGCACCTGACCCTCGGCCGCCGCAGCCACGGCGAAGGCCCGCGGGCATCGCGCGCGGGTCTGCTACCGGCCCTGAGCGGTACTTCGTCGCTGCGACGAAAGCAGCCGCTGCGGCGCTTCAACGCGGCGCACGGGGCCGCCGACGGGGTGGCCGACTCCGCTCAGCCCAATTCTTATTCGCTCCGTCGGCCACCCCGTCGTCGGCCCGACCTGTGGTGTGCCTACGCCGCCCCCACCCGTCCGGGCGAAGCGTCTTGTCGTCGGAGCCGGAGCGCGCAGCCGGTGCCGGCAAAGGCGAGGAGGGGGCGGCCGACGGAGTGAATGAGAATTTGGCTGAACGGAGTCGGCTGCCCCCTCCTCGCCTTTGCCTCTCGGTCGCAACAGCGGCGAAACGGGAACAGCAGACCTTCCGAACAGCCGCAAAGGGCCGGGACCGGACTTCGGTCCTCGGTGATCGCGCCCGTTTCCGGAAGCGGGCCGGTGCCGTCGCGAGTCGCACGCGAGTCGCACGGCCTGCCGTACGTGGGGCGGCAACCGCCGGCCACGGCCTGGCGCCGCCGTGGCCCACAATCGGCCGCTGCAGCCGCCCCTGCCGTGGACCGACCCGACACCTTCTTCGACCCCGCCCGCCACGGCTTCGTGCGGGTCGCGGTCGCGGTGCCGCGCTGCCGCGTCGCGGATCCGGCCTTCAACGCCACGCAGACGGCGGCACTGCTGGAGCAGGCCGCGGCGCAGGGGGTCGCGCTCGTCGCCTTCCCCGAACTCGGCCTGTCGGCCTACACCTGCGACGACCTGTTCCACCAGCAGGCGCTGCTCGACGGCTGCCTCGATGCGCTCGCGCAGGTGGCCGAGGCGAGCCGCGGGCACGACACCGTCGCCATCGTCGGCCTGCCGCTGCGGGTCGACCACTCGCTCTTCAACTGCGCGGCGGTGGTGCAGCGCGGGCGCGTGCTCGGCGTCGTGCCGAAGACCTACCTGCCGAACTACGGCGAGTTCTACGAGGCGCGCCAGTTCAACCCGGCCGATCATGCGCAGGCGACCTCGGTGCGCCTGCTCGGCCAGCAGGTGCCGTTCGGCGCGGCGCTGCTGTTCGAGGCCGCGCAGGCGCCGGACCTGCGCTTCCACGTCGAGATCTGCGAGGACCTGTGGGTGCCGGTTCCGCCGTCGTCCTACGCCGCGCTGGCCGGTGCGACGGTGCTGGTGAACCTGTCGGCGTCGAACGTCACGGTCGGCAAGTCGGCCTACCGTCAGGCGCTCGCGGCGTCGCAGTCGGCGCGCTGCCTCGCGGCGTACCTGTACTCGTCGGCCGGCGCCGGCGAATCGACCACCGACCTCGCCTGGGACGGCCAGGCGCTGATCTGCGAGAACGGCCAGCCGCTGGCCGAATCGGAACGTTTCGCCGACGAGGCGCACCTGATCTGCGCCGATGTCGACCTGCAGCGCCTCGTGCACGAGCGGCTGCGCCAGACCAGCTTCGGCCAGTCGGCGGCGCGCCACGCCGACCGGCTGCAGGCCTTCCGCCGCGTGGGCGTCGCCGGCCCCGCACCGATGCCGGGGCCGCTGCGGCGCACGGTCGAACGCTATCCGTACGTGCCGGCCGACCGCAGCCGGCGCGACGAGCGCTGCCATGAGGTCTACGCGATCCAGGTCCAGGGGCTGACGCAGCGGCTGCGCGCGAGCGGCATCGGCAAGGTGGTGATCGGGATTTCCGGCGGCCTCGACTCGACCCACGCGCTGCTGGTCTGCGCCGCGGCGATGGACCGGCTCGGCTTGCCGCGCACGCGCATCGTCGGCGTCACGATGCCGGGCTTCGCCACCGGCGCGCGCACGCTCGACCAGGCGACGCGGCTGATGCAGGCGGTCGGCTGCGACGCGCGCACGATCGACATCCGGCCGAGCTGCGAGCAGATGCTGCGCGACATCGGCCATCCGTTCGCCGACGGCCGGGCGCAGTACGACGTCACCTTCGAGAACGTGCAGGCGGGCGAGCGCACGAGCCACCTGTTCCGCCTGGCCAACCACGAGGGCGGCATCGTCGTCGGCACCGGCGACCTGAGCGAACTCGCGCTCGGCTGGTGCACCTACGGCGTCGGCGACCACATGTCGCACTACAACGTCAACGCCAGCGTGCCGAAGACGCTGATCAAGCACCTGGTGCGCTGGGTCGCCGAGACCGGGGCGGCGGGCCGCGCCGGCTCTCGAGCCGATCCGGTCCTGCCGGGCGAGCCGCTCCCCCCCGAGGGGCTCACGCAGGTGCTGCTCGACATCCTCGCGACCGAGATCAGCCCGGAACTGGTGCCCGGCGATGCCGCCGGCCAGCCGGGGCAGAGCACCGAGAGCCAGCTCGGGCCCTACGACCTGCACGACTTCTTCCTGTACTACACGGTGCGCTTCGGCTTCGCGCCGCCGAAGGTCGCTTTCCTCGCGCATCACGCCTGGTGCGACGCGGCGGCCGGCGTCTGGCCCGAAGGGGCGCACGTGCAGCGCCGGGCCTACAGCCTCGCCGAGATCGGCGCGCACCTGCGCACCTTCGTCCGGCGCTTCTTCCAGACCAGCCAGTTCAAGCGCAGCTGCGTGCCGAACGCGCCGAAGGTCGGCTCCGGCGGCTCGCTGTCGCCGCGCGGCGACTGGCGCGCGCCGAGCGACGGCGAGGCGGCCGCCTGGCTGGCCCGAATCGGGGAACTGCCCGATACTCCCGGGACCGAACGCCCGTGAGGCATATGCCACCCGACTCCGGAAACAAGAGGCCAGAACGATGAAACCACGAGACATCCTCGCCGCCAACCTCAAGGCCCTGATGGCGGTGCGGCCGGACCTGAACACGCTGCCGAAGATCACCGCCCGCTCCGGCGTCAGCAACGGCACGCTCGACCGCATCCGGCGGGCGGCGGTGTCGACGCGGGTCGACGAACTGGAAAAGCTCGGCAGCGCCTTCGGCGTCGACGCCTGGCAGTTGTTGCGGCCGCTCGGCCACGCCGGGCCGTCGCCGCTGGCGCTGCAGCTGGCCGCCTACCTGGACCGGACCGCGACCGACGCGGATCAGCATGCCGCCGCCTACGCCGCGGCGGTGGCCGTCATCGACGCAATGACCACCAGGCGCGGTTCGCGGTCAGCGAGTGCGCCTGCTCGCGCAGCCACGCCTCGGCCTCGGCGCGCGCGAGAAAAGCCCGCCGCATAGCGCCCCGTTCGGCCGCCGCCGGCCCGATCGAGGCGAAGACCGGCATCTGCTCGGCCGAGACCAGCAGCGCCCCGGGGACGTCGCGCAGGCCGGGCGGGATGTAGCCGTAGTGCGCCGGCCCCAGCGGCGGCATGGCGGCCAGCGCGTGGTCCAGCTCGGCCAGCACGCCGACGCCGCCACGGGCGGCCGCGGCCTGCAGCACCAGCGCGCTGAGCGCGCCGGCGTTGCGGCTCGACAGCACGCCGTGGAACGAAGCGCGCACGATGCCGTCCTCCGCGGCGCCGAGGGCGGCGCTGGCGCCGCCGCACGTGATGCGCTCCATCGTTCTTGGTCCTTCTTCTGCGGAGGATTCTGCCCGACGGCGACCCCGGGGTCACACGCGGGACCGGCCACGGACCGGCCGGGCACGGGATTGCAGCGCAGCTCGGGCCGTCGCGCATCCACGAGTTTGAGGATGCGCGTGGAGCCCCGTGCAGACCGCCGCCCGTCAAGCCGCGCGGCCCAGCCGCTGCTGCAGTTCCGACCAGCGCCCGGGCATCGCTGCCTCGTCGTACGCGGCCTCCGCGTCGACGACCACGCAGCGCGCGAGTTCTTCGGGATCCAGCGGCTCGGCCCGGCGCTGCAGCAGCGCCAGTTCGGCCGGCCCGGCATCGGACGCGTCGTCGGCGCGCCGGGCGCGTTCGGCCA
>JAFLDG010000286.1 GCA_017302495.1 Burkholderiales bacterium | reverse complement strand
CCTCTTCGAGCGCCTTCAGCCGCGAAGCGCCGACGGTCGTGCCGAGCCACGCGGCGCGCGTGCCCTGCGCGATCTGCTGGGCCTGGCGCTCGGCGTCGGCTGCGGCCTTGTCGGCCAGGCGCAAGGCTTCGCGTTCGCGCGCGCTGCGCATGCCGCCGGTGTACAGCGGCACGGTCAGCTGCACGCCGACCATCGCGTTCGTCTGCGCGTTGCCGGCCGAGCCGTAGTCGCCGTTGCCGGACAGGCGGTCCTGCCCGGCCATCGCCACCAGGTCGACCGACGGTGCCGCGGCCGCGGCATGCCTGGCCGCTTCCTGGCGCGCGGCCTCGGTGGCCGCGGCCAGCATCTTCAGCTGCAGGTTGCCGGCCTTCGCGTCGGCGAGCCATTGCGCGAGCGGCAGCAGCGGCTGCGATTGCGCCCCCGTCGGCAGCGGCAGCGCGGCCAGCTCGGCCGGCGACCAGCCGGTGATGTCGGCCAGCGCCGCCCGCTTCAACTCGAGCGCGGATTCGGCGGCGATGACCTCGGCGCGCACGGCCTCGGCGCGCGCCGCGGCCTCGTGGGTGTCGGTCACCGGCGCGTCGCCGAGCCGGTAGCGGTCGCGCGACTCGGCGAGCGCCTTCTGCACCGCCTCCTCCTGGCGCAGGAGCACGCGCAGGTTCTCGGCCGCGAGCGCGGCGTCGAAGTAGCGCTCGACCGCGCGCAGCATCAGCACCTGCTGCGTCGCCTGCCACTCCAGCTCGGCGACGTCGGCCGAGATCTCGAGCTGGCGCCGGTTCGCGTCGCGCTCGCGGTTGAACAGCGGCTGCCGCGCCTGCAGCGACCAGCGCCACAGGCTGCCGCTCGAGATCGAGGTGTCGAAGTTCGCACCGTCCACCGTGCCGAAGCCGGGCGCGGCGAAGCGCGCACCCTGCGTCGAGGTGTCGTTCGAACCCCAGCCGGCCGCGCCGCTGAACTGCAGGTTCGGCCGCCACAGCGCGGCGCCCTGCTCGCGCCGCGCCGCGCCGGCGTCGCGCGCCGCCTGCGCGGCGACGAACTCCGGGTCGTGCGCCTGCGCCGCGCGCCACGCGTCGAGCAGGTCGGCCGCGTGGCTGTGGCCTGAGCCCAGCGCCATCATGATCGTGGCGAGCAAGGAAGCGACCGGTCTCATGGCAGTTCTCCGCCTTCGAGGGTTGCAGGGACCAGCTTCTCGAGGCGGCGCCGGTACGCCACCCAGTACAGCAGCGGGATCACGATCAGCGTCAGCAGCGTCGAGACGAAGATGCCGAAGATCAGCGAGATCGCCAGGCCGTTGAAGATCGGGTCGTCGAGGATGAAGAGCGCGCCGAGCATCGCGGCCAGCGCGGTCAGCAGGATCGGCTGCGCGCGCGTGATCGCCGACTGCACCACCGCGCGCTCGAAGGGCACGCCTTCGCGCAGCTGCAGGTTGATGAAGTCGACCAGCAGTATCGAGTTGCGCACGATGATGCCGGCGAGCGCGATCATGCCGATCATGCTGGTCGCGGTGAACGGCGCCCCCAGCAGCGCGTGCCCCGGCATCACGCCGATGATCGTCAGCGGGATCGGCGCCATGATGATCAGCGGCGTCAGGTAGCTGCCGAACTGCGCGACGACGAGCAGGTAGATCAGGATCAGCCCGACCGCGTAGGCCGCGCCCATGTCGCGGAAGGTCTCGTAGGTGATCTGCCACTCGCCGTCCCACTTGACCGTGTAGCCGCGGTACGGATCGGTCGGCTGGCGGATGAAGGTCTCGGCCAGCGTGCCGCCGCCGGGCGTCGCGATCGCGGTCACCGCGCTGCGCATCTTGAACATGCCGTACAGCGGGCTGTCGATCGCGCCGGCCATGTCGCCGACCACGTAGTGCACCGGCAGCAGGTCCTTGTGGTAGACGGGCTGCTCGCGCTTCGAGTCGGTCACGGTCACCAGCTCGCGGATCGGCACCAGCTTGCCCTCGGCGCTGCGCACGTTCAGCGCGAGCAGCGCCTCGAGGTCGCCGTGCGCCTCGGCCGGCAGCCGGATCGTCGCCGCGGCCGGGTACTTGCTCGCGTCGTGCAGGTACGCAGTGGCCTCGCCGGCCAGCCCGGCGCGCAGCGTGGTCACGATCTCCTGCTGCGACACGCCGAGCATCGACGCCTTGCGCCGGTCGACCAGCAGCAGCGTGCGCGGCGCATCGGCGATGCCGCTGTCGTCGACGTCGACGACGCCTTCGGTGCCCTCGAACACCTTGCGCACCGCCTGCGCGACCTGGCGCCGGCCCTCGGCCTCAGGGCCGTAGATCTCGGCCACCAGCGGCGACAGCACCGGCGGCCCCGGCGGCACCTCGACCACCTTGACGTTCGCGCCGTGGCGGCGGCCGATCTCCTGCAGCGCCGGCCGCATGCGGGTGGCGATCGCATGGCTCTGTTCGTCGCGGTGATGCTTGTCGACCAGGTTGACCTGCAGGTCGCCGACCTCGCCGCCGCTGCGCAGGTAGTACTGGCGCACCAGCCCGTTGAAGTTGATCGGCGCCGCGGTGCCGGCATAGGCCTGGTAGTCGGTGACCTCGGGCACGGTGCGCAGGTGCGCGCCCAGCTCCTGCAGCACGGCTGCGGTGCGCTCCACCGGCGTGCCGGCGGGCATGTCGACGATGACCTGGACCTCGGACTTGTTGTCGAAGGGCAGCATCTTCAGCAGCACCAGGCCGGTGGCCGGCAGCGCGAGCGAGACCGCGATCAGCGCAAGCACTCCCAGGCCCAGCAGGCCGCGGTAACGCGCGCCGCGCTTGTCGTCCAGCAGCGGCCGGAAGATGCCCTCGAAGACCGGCCCGAGCTTGGCGGCCAGCCCCTGCGGCTGGTCGTGCCCGTGGCCGGCCGCCTTCATCCAGATCCGCGCCAGCCAGGGCGTGACGACGAAAGCGATCGCCAGCGACAGCAGCATGCCCATGCTGGCGTTGATCGGGATCGGGCTCATGTACGGGCCCATCAGGCCGGTCACGAAGGCCATCGGCAGCAGCGCGGCGATCACCGTCAGCGTGGCCAGGATCGTCGGCCCGCCGACCTCGTCGACCGCGGTCGGAATGATTTCAGTCAAGCGGCGGATGTTTTGGCTTCGGCTCACATCGCCTTCGGCGATATGACCCTTCGCCGAAACATTCATCGCCATGTGGCGATGAATGTTTTCGACGACGACGATCGCGTCGTCGACCAGGATCCCGATCGAGAAGATCAGCGCGAACAGCGACACCCGGTTCAGCGTGAAGCCCCAGGCCCACGACGCGAACAGCGTCACCGTCAGCGTCAGGATCACCGCGCTGCCGACGATCGCCGCCTCGCGCTTGCCCAACGCGACGAACACCAGCGCCACCACCGCGGCGGTGGCGAACAGCAGCTTCTGGATCAGCTTGACCGCCTTGTCGTTGGCGGTGGCGCCGTAGTTGCGCGTCTCGGCCACCTGGACCTCGGCCGGGATCACGGTGTTGCGCAGCGCCTGCACGCGCTGCATCACGCCTTCGGCGACGTCGATCGCGTTCTCGCCCGGCTTCTTCGTCACGCTGATCGTGACCGCCGGAAACTCGCCGCCGTCCTTGCCGCCGGTGCCGTGCCGGACGGTGCGCGTCGGCGCCGGCGGGCCGTCGACCACGGTCGCCACGTCGCGCAGGAACACCGGCTTCGCCCCGCGCACCGCGACGATCAGTTCGCCGACCTCGGCCGCGTCCCGCAGGAACGGGCCGGATTCGATCGCCACCGACTGGTTGCCGTAGACCAGTTCGCCCACCGGCGCGCCGAGGTTGGCCGAGCGCAAGGCGCCGCGCAGGTCGGGCACGGTGACGCCCATCGCCGCCATCCGCGTCGGGTCGATCTCGACCCGCACCGCGCGGCCCGGGCCGCCGATCGTCGTCACCTCGCGCGTGCCGGGCACGCGCTTCAACTCCGCCTCGACGCTGTGCGCGACGCGCTCCAGGTCGTAGGCCGCCGTCGCCGGGTTGCGGCTGTACAGCGTCAGCGTGACGATCGGCACGTCGTCGATGCCCTTCGGCTTGATGATCGGCGGCAGCACGCCCAGCCCCTGCGGCAGCCAGTCGGCGTTGCTGTTGACCGTGTCGTACAGCCGCACCAGCGCCTCGATGCGCGGCACGCCGACCTTGAACTGCACGGTCACGACGGCCACGCCGGGGCGCGACATCGACATCACGTGCTCGACGCCGCTGATCTGCGCCAGCACCTGTTCGGCCGGCGTCGCGACCATCTGCTCGACGTCCCGCACCGACGCGCCGGGAAACGGGATGATGACGTTGGCCATCGTCACGTTGATCTGCGGCTCCTCCTCGCGCGGCGTGACGAGCACGGCGAAGAAGCCGAGCAGCAGCGCCACCAGCGCCAGCAGCGGCGTGATCTGCGCCGACTGGAAGGCGGCGGCGATGCGGCCGGAGATGCCCATCGCTGGAGCGGAATCGGACTTCATCGCGCGCCGCTCACTGCACCCGCGCCGCGGCCTGCGGGTCGGTCACCACCTGCTCGCCCGCCGCCACGCCGGCGAGCACTTCGACCTGGCCGCCGGCGCTGCGGCCGAGCCGCACCTGGCGCAGCACCGGCGCGCCCTTCCCATCGAGGACGTAGACGCCGGTCATCTCTGCGCGCCGCACCACCGCCGACGCCGGAACCGCGAGCCGCGCCGACCCAGTCGCCGGCCCCGGCAGCCACAGCCGCGCGAACAGCCCGGGCTTCAGCTCCCAGCCCGCCGGCAGCGGGATGCGCAACTGCACCGTGTGCGTCTGCGGGTCCACCGTCGGCAGCACCTGCACCTGGGCCGCGGTGAACTCGCGTCGCTCGCCGGCCAACGTCGGGAATTCCACCCGCACGTCCTTCGGCGGCGCGGCGAGCAGCGACTGCGGCACGGCCGCGGTGACGCGCAGCGCGCCGGGCTCGTACAGCACGACCAGCGGCTTGCCCGGCAGCGCCATGTCGCCGAGCGCCACCGGCACCTCGGCGACGACGCCGGCATAGGGCGCCCGCACCACGTGCAGCCCGGTCTGGGTGCCGGCGGCGCCGGCCTGGGCCAGCAGCGCCGCCGCCTGCGCCTGCGTCGCCTTGTACTGCGACTCGGCGCGCTCGAGCGCGGCGGCGCTGATGTACTGCTTGGCGTAGAGCTGCTGCTGGCGCTCGAAATCCTTGCGCGCGACCTCGAGCATCGCCTGTGCCGACCGGACCTGCGCCTGCGCGGCGCTGGCGTTCTGCTCGGCCGTGCGCGCGTCGATGCGCGCCAGCAGCTGGCCGGCCTTGACGGTGTCGCCGGCCTTTACCTCGAGCGCGACCACCGCGCCGGCCACCTGCGCCGCGACCACGGTCTGCCGCACCGCCTCGACCACGCCGTCGTACGCACTGGCAGCCGTGCCCGCGCCGGCCGCGCGGACCGGCGCCGTCGGC
>JAFLDG010000285.1 GCA_017302495.1 Burkholderiales bacterium | reverse complement strand
GCCGCGGCCAGGCGCGTCGCGGCCGCGCGCGCGGCCACGCCCACGTGCGCCATGTAGGCCGGAACGTCGTTCGGATTCATCGCCCCGATTGTCCCAAATCAGCGCGGCAGCCAGGCCAGCAGCGTCAGCCACAGCGGCGCGCTGAGCAGGAAGGCGAAGGTCGAGAACACGATCGCCGCCGTCGCCTCGCCCTGCTGCGCGTGGTAGCGCTGGGCGAAGATCAGCGCGTTGCTGCCCACCGGCGCGGCGGCGGCCATCACCATCACGCCGAGCGCGAGGCCGTCGAGGCCGAAACCCCAGCGCGCGACCACGAGCACCAGCGCCGGCACGACGACCAGCTTGGCCAGCGCGATGCGCAGCGCGCCGCGCACGTGGCCCCGGACGCCGTAGTAGGCGAGCGACAGCCCGATCAGCACCAGGCACAGCGGCACGACCGCGCTGCCGAGCAGCTGCAGCACCTCGTCGATCAGCGGCGGGAGGCCGAGGCCGCCCGCGTTCCACAGCAACCCGGCGACCACCGGCAGCACCACCGGGTGGATCACCGTGTTGCGCAGCGTCGTCGCGAGCGTCGACGCGAGGCCCGGCGCCCCCTGCGCGCGCGCCTTCTCGCGCGCGAGGTCGAGCTCGACCAGCGCGGTGCACACCGACAGCAGGATCAGCGCGTGCACGCTGACCAGCATCAGGTGCAGGCCGAGCCCGGCCTCGCCGAAAACCGCGGTCGCCATCGGGATGCCCATCTGCACGTTGTTGCCGAAGGTGACCGAGATCGCGCGCACCGCCGGCGCTGCCGCCGGCATTGCAGCCCCGCGCCGGCGCCGCCGGCGCTGCACCGCGTGGACCGTGACCATCAGCGCGACGACCGGCACGAAGTAGGCGATCAGCATGCGCCACGGCAGCGCCGCGAGGTCGACCCGCGCGGTCGTGCGGAACAGCAGCGCCGGCACGAAGATGTAGAACGCCGCCGCGCTGAGCACGCGCGCCGGGTCGACCTGCGGTTCGCCGAGCCAGCGCATGCGCCCGGCGACCCAGCCGAGCGCGATCGTGATCGCGACCGCGAGCAGCTTGGCGAAGACCGCGGCGGTCATGCGCGGCGGGGCCGGCGCGCGCTCAGGCGGCGGCCTTGCGCGCGGCGGCCTTCTTCGTCGGGGCGCGGGCCGCGGTCTTGGCGCCGGCCGCGCCGCGTGCCGGCCGGGGTTCGAACTCGAAGCCGACCTTGCCCTCCTTCGGATCGTAGGCCAGGCGCGCCTTGAACTTGCGCCGCGTCTTGTTCGACACGAAGTTCTCGAGCAGGTCGGTGCGGCCGCCGGCGAGCAGCTTGTGCATCTGCTCGGCCGCGACCGGCTGCTGCAGGATCACGCGGCCGGTCTTGAAGTCGCAGGTGACGTGCGCGCCGACCGAGTGCTCGCAGACGTAGTTCGTGCCGTGTTCGTAGACAGGGCCCCGGCACTTCGGGCACGGGCCCAGGCTCGTCTGGCCGGAGAAATCGACCGGCTCGCCGGACTCGGCCTCGCGCCGGGCGTCTTCGCCGAAGTCGAACTCGAGCTTCCAGTTCGTGATCTCGTCGTCGTAGACCAGCTTCAGCTCGGCGGTGAACGGCCACCCAGCCTTCGAGCGGAAGCCTTCGAGCGGGCCGATCTTCCGGTCGCGGATGAAGGCCTCGACCTCGGCCAGCTCGAAGCTGCGCCCGCCGGGAATCTTGGTGATCGAGAAGCCGCAGCCGTCCGAGTTGCCGTCGGCGCCGGTGCAAGCGAAGCGGCGGTAGTTCTCCTTGACCACGCCGCCGCAGTTCGGGCAGGGGGTCGCGAGCGTCGCGTAGTCGCCGGGAATCGTCTCGCGGTCGTACTCCTTGGCCTTGCGCACGATGCGCTCGGCCATGCGCGCGATCTCGGCCATGAACGCGTCGCGCGCGAGGCGCCCGTGTTCGATCTCGGCGAGCTTGAACTCCCAGTCGCCGGTCAGCTCCGGCTTGGTCAGGTCCTCGACGTCGAGCCCGCGCAGCAGCGTCATCAGCTGGAAGGCCTTCGCGGTCGGTACCAGTTCGCGGCCGTCCCGATGCATGTACTTCTCGAGGATCAGCCCTTCGATGATCGCGGCGCGCGTCGCCGGCGTGCCCAGGCCCTTGTCGTGCATCGCCGCGCGAAGCTCGTCGTCCTCGATCAGCTTGCCCGCGCCTTCCATCGCCGCGAGCAGCGTCGCCTCGGTGTAGCGCGCCGGCGGCCGGGTCTTCAGCGCGATCGCGTCGGCGCTCTCGGTGCGCACGAGTTCGCCGGCGGCCACCGGCACCAGGTTCGCGTCCTCTTCCTGCGCCTCCTTGCCGTAGACCGCGAGCCAGCCCGGGTTCACCAGCACCTTGCCGTTGGTCTGGAACTTGTGCTCGCGGCCGGCGGCCTGCACGGTCGAGATCCGCGTCGTCACCAGGTACTCGGCGGCCGGGAAGAAGACCGCGATGAAGCGCTTGAGCACCAGGTCGTACAGCTTCGCCTCGGCCTCGCTCAGGTGCTTCGGCGGCTGCAGCGTCGGGATGATCGCGAAGTGGTCCGACACCTTGGCGTTGTCGAAGACCTTCTTCGTCGGCTTCACGTAACCGTCGTCGAGCGCGCGCTTCGCGTGCGCGGCCAGCGGCCTGAGCGGCGCCGGCAGATCCTCGGCGGCGATCACGGCCAGCGTCTTCTTGACGACGCCGACGTAGTCCTCGGGCAGATGGCGCGAATCGGTCCGCGGGTAAGTCAGCACCTTGTGCTTCTCGTACAGCGCCTGCGCCAGCGCGAGCGTGGTCTTGGCCGAGTAGCCGAAGCGCGAGTTCGCCTCGCGCTGCAGCGTGGTCAGGTCGTACAGCGCCGGGCAGCTCGAGCTGCTCGGCTTCGATTCCTCGCTGACGCTGGCCGGTTCGCCGCGGACCGCGGCCGCGATCGCCTGCGCCGCCGCTTCGTCCCACAGCCGGTCGGCGCGCGCCTCCGGGTCGTCGGGGTTCTTCTTGAAGGCCGGGTCGAACCACTTGCCTTCGTACTCGCCGGCCTGCGCCGCGAACTGCGCCTTCACTTCCCAGTAGTCGCGCGCCACGTGCTTGCGGATCTTCTCCTCGCGCTCGACGACGATCGACAGCGTGGGCGTCTGCACGCGGCCGACGGTGGTGAGGAAGAAACCGCCGTCGCGCGAGTTGAACGCGGTCATCGCGCGCGTGCCGTTGATGCCCACCAGCCAGTCGGCCTCGCTGCGGCTGCGTGCGGCGTCGGCCAGGCCGAGCATCTGCGCGTCGCTGCGCAGCTGCTCGAAACCCTCGCGGATCGCCTGCGGCGTCATGCTCTGCAGCCACAGCCGCTGCACCGGCTTGTCGACCTTGGCCTTGGCGCCGGCCGCGTACTGCACGATCAGGCGGAAGATCAGCTCGCCCTCGCGCCCGGCGTCGCAGGCGTTGACGAGGCGGTCCACGTCCTTGCGCTTGATCTGCTTGACGACCGCGTTCAGCCGGGTCTTGGCCTTGTCGATCGGCGCCAGGTCGAAGTGCGGCGGCACCACCGGCAGGTGCGCGAAGCTCCATTTGCCGCGCTTGACGTCGTATTCCTCCGGCGCCTTGATCTCGACCAGATGCCCCACCGCCGAGGTCACGACGTAGCTGTCGTTCTCGAAGTGGTCGGCGTGTTTCTCGAACTTGCCGGCGACCGGCGTGAGCGCGCGCACGATGTCCTGCGCGACGCTCGGCTTCTCGGCGATGACAACCGTCTTGCCCATGGATTCCCTGCCCTGTCGGTTCTCGATGCGGGGCGTGCAGGACCGGTGCCTACAATCGCCGCCTTCGCGCGCGCATGCACGCGCGCGCCCACGATTCAATGTACCCAATGCCCACGACCGCACAAGCCGCACCCCGGCCGACGAAATCCGCGGCGCCCCACGGCCGCCGCATCCAGGTGCGCCGCAGCGGCGTGCACGGCAAGGGCGTGTTCGCGCTGCAGCCGATCGCCGCCGGCGAGACGATCATCGAGTACGTCGGCGAGCGCATCACCTGGAAGGAGGCGCTGCGCCGCCATCCGCACGACCCGGCGCAGCCGAACCACACCTTCTACTTCCACATCGACGACGCGCACGTCATCGACGCCAACGTCGGCGGCAACGCGGCGCGCTGGATCAACCACGCCTGCGACACCAACTGCGAGGCCGACGAGCGCGACGGCCGCGTCTTCATCGTCGCGCGGCGCGACATCGCGCCCGGCGAGGAGCTGTTCTACGACTACGGGCTGGTGATCGACGAGCGCTACACGCCGAAGCTGAAGAAGGACTACCCGTGCCACTGCGGCAGCGCGAGCTGCCGCGGCACGCTGCTCGCGCCGAAGAAACGGCGCTGACGCGGCAGGCGCGCACGATGGCCGACCCGCACGCGCCGATGCCCGGCGACGCGGCGGGCGCGTATCGGCGGTTGCACTGGGACGTGCAGCGCCACTGGCCGGCGCTGCAGGCCCTGCTGCCGGGGTTGACGATCGAGGTCCTGGCCAGCGTCGATTCGACCAACGACCGGCTGCTCGCCCGCACGCAGCGGCGCGAAGGCGCGGTCGCCTGGGGCCGGCGCAGCGCGGATCTGCAACCCTGCCTGCTCGTGGCCGAGCGCCAGACCGCCGGCCGCGGGCGGCGGGGCCGGCGCTGGCTCGCGGAGCCCGGCGCGTCGCTGACCTTCTCGCTCGCGCTGATGCTCGAGCCGGGGTCCTGGTCCGGGTTGTCGCTCGCGGTCGGCGTCGCGCTCGCCGACGCGCTCGACCCGGCCACGGACACCGCGCCCCGTATCGGCCTGAAGTGGCCGAACGACCTGTGGCTGATCGACGCCCCGGGCCGTGGCCGCAAGCTCGGCGGCATCCTGGTCGAGACGGTGCCGGTCCCCGGCGGCCGGCTGGCGGTGATCGGCATCGGCCTGAACGTGCGGCCGCTGCCGGCCACCGCCGACCACGCGTCCGGCTACGCCTGCCTGCAGGAGCTGCAGCCGCAGCGGGAGGCGCCGGCGGCGCTGTGGCAGGTCGTGCGCCCGCTGGTGCTCGCGCTGCAGCGCTTCGAGGCCGAGGGGCTCGCGCCGTCGCTGGCCGCCTATGCCCGGCGCGACCTGCTCGCCGGGCAGGCGGTGCAGACCACCGATCCGGCGGTTCCGGAGGGCATCGCCGCCGGCATCGATGCCGACGGCGCGCTGTGCATACGCGCCGGCGGCGGGCTGCACCGGCTCGTCGGCGGCGAGGTCAGCGTGCGCCCGGCGGGGGGCTGAGGCGGTGCGCTGGCTGGTGCTGCTCCTGCTGCTGGCCAACCTCGGCTTCTTCGCGCTGGCCGAGGGCTGGCTGGCGCCGCTGCTGGTGCTGTCGACGACGCAGCAGCGTGAACCGCAACGGATGGCGGCGCAGGTGGCGCCGGAGCGGGTGCGCATCGTCGCCGCCGGTGCGGCCGCGGCGTCGGCCGCGGCGGCCCTCGGGCCGGCACAGCCGGCAGCGGGGCCCGAGCTGCCGGGCGTT
>JAFLDG010000284.1 GCA_017302495.1 Burkholderiales bacterium | reverse complement strand
GTCGAAGGCGCAGCCGGACGCGGCGCCGACGCCGTCGCCGGCGGCGAGGCCGCGGCCGGCGGTGCCGACGCGGCGAGGGCCACGCGCTCTGCCGGTGTGTCGGCTGCGGCCTGGGCCGGCGCTGAGGCCGGCGCGCGCGCCGGCGTCGATGCGGGCCGCGCCGGCGGCGCCACCAGCGGCGCGACCCCGTCCTTGGCGGGAATCTCGATCGGGATGTCGACCGCGATCGGCCGCGGCTGCGTCTCGAACAGCAGCGGGAAGCCGATGATGCCGATGCCCAGCAGCACGGCCGCGCCGACGAGCCGGTGCTTTGCGCGCGATCGTGCGGCCTGAACCGGGGCGTCTTCGCCGGGGCCCGCCGGGGCGGAAGAATCCTTGCGCTTGTTCAACGGGAGCACCGTGCGGGGGCTGAAGGCTGCGGTGTCGGGCGGGCCAGGCGACAGCCCCTGCGAACACCGCGAACCGCGCGCCACCCGCCGCGCGCGCCCTCAGCGGCCGGTGCGCCAGTGCGCCGCACCGCGCTGCAGCACCCCCCCGACCGTCAGGAACGATCCGAAGACGACGATTCTATCAACCGGGTCCGCGGCGGCCAGCGCCGCGGCGAGCGCGGCCTCGGGCCCCGGATGGCGGCTCGCGACCGGCGCGGCAGTTCCGGAGGCCGTGCGTGCCGCCACCCGGACCGCCGCCTCCAGCGCCGCGCTGTCGGCCGCCCGCGGCAGCGGCAGGTCGCACAGGTACCAGGCGTCGACCAGCGGCCGCAGCGCCGCGACGATGCCGGCGATGTCCTTGTCGCGCATCGCGCCGAACACGGCGTGCGTGCGCGGGTAGAAGCCCATCTGGTCGAGGTTGCGCGCCAGCACCGCGGCCGCCTGCGGGTTGTGGGCGACGTCGAGCACCAGCGCCGGCTGCCCCGGGACGGTCTGGAAGCGCCCGGGCAGATCCACGGTCGCGAACCCCTGCCGCACGGCCTGGGCCGATACCGGCAGCCGCGAATGCAGCGCCTCGAACACCGCGAGCACAGCGCTTGCGTTCAGCAGCTGGTTCGCGCCGCGCAGCGCCGGATAGGCCAGGCCGTGGAAGCGCCGCTGCCGGCCGCGCCAAGACCACTGCTGGCGGTCGCCGCCGTGCGCGAAGTCGCGCCCGGCGAGCCGCAGGTCGGCGCCGATGGCCTCTGCATGGGCGCGCACGCTCGCCGGCGGTTGCGGGTCGGCGACCACGGCCGGCCGGCCGCTGCGCATCACATGCGCCTTCTCGCGGCCGATCGCCTCGCGGTCGGGGCCGAGGATCGCGACATGGTCGAGGTCGATGCTGGTCAGCAGCGCGCAGTCGGCATCGATCGCATTCACCGCGTCGAGCCGGCCGCCGAGGCCGACCTCGAGGATCACCACGTCCAGCGGCTGCGCCGCCAGCCGATGCAGGATCGCGAGCGTCGTGAATTCGAAGTAGGTCAGCGCGACACCGTCGCGCGCCGCCTCCACCGCGGCGAAGTGCGGCAACAGCTGCACGGCTTCGACCACCTGGCCGTCGAGGCGGCAGCGCTCCTCGAAGTGCACGAGGTGCGGGCTCGTGTACAGCCCGGTGCGCCAGCCGGCGCAGCGCGCGATCGCCTCGAGCATCGCGCAGCACGAGCCCTTGCCGTTGGTGCCGGCGACGGTGATCACAACGGCATCGAAGCTCAGGCCGAGGCGGTCGCGCACACGCCGCACGCGGTCGAGCGTGGGCTCGGGGTTCGGCGGATGCAGCCGCTCGCAGTGCGCGAGCCAGCCGGCGAGCGTTTCGGGGGCGTTCATCGACCCGGTGCCGGCGGACACCGGCACTTGCGATCCAGGGTGCGAAGGGCGGCGCGCCGGATCAGGCCACCGCGTCGGCGCTCTGCCGCTGCAGCAGCGCGAGCGTGCGCGCGATCACCGGCCGCAACTGGCGGCGGTCGACGATCATGTCGATCGCGCCCTTTTCGAGCAGGAACTCGCTGCGCTGGAAGCCCTCGGGCAGCTTCTCCCGCACCGTGTTCTCGATCACGCGCGGCCCGGCGAAGCCGACCAGCGCCTTCGGCTCGGCAATGACCAGGTCGCCGACGAACGCGAAGCTGGCCGAGACGCCGCCCATGGTCGGATCGGTGAGCACGCTGACATAGGGCAGCCGCGCCTTGGCCAGGTGCGTCAGCGCGGCGTTGGTCTTGGCCATCTGCAGCAGGCTGAACAGGCCCTCCTGCATGCGCGCGCCGCCGGTGGCGGCGAAGCTGACGAAGGGCACCTTCTGCTCGATCGCGGCCTGCACGCCGCGCACGAAGCGCTCGCCGACGACCGAGCCCATCGAGCCGCCCATGAACTCGAACTCGAAGCAGGCGGCGACCACCGGCACGCTCATCACCGCGCCGCCGTAGACGACCAGCGCGTCGGTCTCGCCGGTGGCCTCGAGCGCGGCCTTCAGCCGCTCGGGGTACTTCTTGCTGTCCTTGAACTTCAGCGCGTCGACCGGCAGCACTTCCTGCCCGATCTCCCAGCGGCCCTCGGGGTCGAGGAAGCCGTCGAGCCGGGCGCGCGCGCCGATGCGGTGGTGATGGTCGCACTTCGGGCAGACGTTCAGGTTGCCCTCGAGGTCGGTCTTGTACAGCACCGTCTCGCAGGCCGGGCACTTGATCCACAACCCTTCGGGCACCGCCCGGCGCTGCTCCGGATCGGTGGGCTGGATCTTCGGCGGCAGCAGTTTCTCGAGCCAGCTCATGTCGTTGCTCCAGGGTTCATCGCGTCCAGCGCGCTGCGAATGCCGGCCATGAAGACACGGCCCGCCTCGACCACATTGTCGCGTGGCTGCGCCTCGAGGATCTGCACCAGACGGGTGCCGATCACGACCGCATCGGCGACGCGCGCGACCGCGCAGGCGCTCTGCGCATCGCGGATGCCGAAGCCCACGCCCACCGGCACGCGGACGTGGCGGCGGATGCGCGGCACCGCCTCGGCCACGCCGGCGGTGTCGAGGTGGCCGGCGCCGGTCACGCCCTTCAGCGACACGTAGTAGACGTAACCGCTCGCGAGCCGGCCGACGTCGCGCATGCGCGCCTCGGTCGAGGTCGGCGCGAGCAGGAAGATCGGGTCCAGGCCGTTGGCGCGCAGCGCGGCGGCGAAGGCTTCGCACTCCTCCGGCGGGTAGTCGACGACCAGCACGCCGTCGACGCCGGCCTGCGCCGCGGCGGCGACGAAGGCGCCGGCGCCATGGCGCTGGTCGTAGCGCTCGATCGGATTCGCATAACCCATCAGCACGATCGGCGTCCGCGCATCCGCGCCGCGGAAGGCGCGCACCGCGTCGAACACCTGGGCCATGCCGATGCCTCGCGCCAGCGCGCGCTCCGAGGCCTTCTGGATCACCGGACCGTCGGCCATCGGGTCGGAGAACGGCACGCCCAGTTCGATGATGTCGGCGCCGCCCGCGACCAGGCCGTGCATGATCTGCGGCGTGGCGTCGGCGAACGGGTCGCCGACGGTAATGTACGGAATGAGCGCCGTGCGACCCTGTGCGCGCAGCGCATCCAGCGTGGGACCGATCCGGCTCATCGGACCCCCTTGGCCCTGCGGGCCGTCCCCCCGAGGGGGAGCGAGCACCTTCGGAACGGCCGTGCGGTGCTCATCGCTTCACCTCGACGCGCTGGCCGCCGGTGGCGGGCCGACACGACGGCCGGCAGTAGAACTCGGCGCCGGACAGGTCGGCCACGGTGCCGATGTCCTTGTCGCCGCGGCCGGACAGGTTGACCAGCAGGTGCTGGTCGGGGCGCATCGTCGGCGCGATCTTCATCGCGTAGGCCACCGCATGGCTCGATTCGAGCGCCGGGATGATGCCCTCGGTGCGGCACAGGTGGTGGAACGCGGCCAGCGCCTCGTCGTCGGTGATGCTCACGTACTCGGCGCGGCCGATGTCGTGCAGGTACGCATGCTCCGGGCCGACCCCGGGATAGTCGAGCCCGGCCGAGACCGAATGCGTCTCGACGATCTGGCCGTCGTCGTCCTGCAGCAGGTAGGTGCGGTTGCCGTGCAGCACGCCGGGCGAGCCGGCGCTGATCGACGCCGCATGCTTGCCCGTGGCCAGCCCCAAGCCGGCGGCCTCGACGCCGATGAGGCGCACCCCGTCGTGCCGGATGTACGGATGGAAGATGCCCATCGCATTGCTTCCGCCGCCGACGCAGGCGATCACCGCGTCGGGCTGGCGGCCGGTCATTTCGGGCATCTGCGTCAGGCACTCTTCGCCGATCACGCTCTGGAAGTCGCGCACCATCTCCGGGTACGGCGCCGGGCCGGCCACCGTGCCGATGATGTAGAAGGTGTTCTCGACGTTCGTCACCCAGTCGCGCAGCGCCTCGTTCAGCGCGTCCTTCAGCGTCTTGCTGCCGCTCTCCACCGGCACCACCGTCGCACCGAGCAGGTGCATGCGGTAGACGTTGGGGCTCTGGCGCTTGATGTCCTCGGCGCCCATGTAGACCACGCATTCCAGGCCGTAGCGCGCGCAGATCGTCGCGGTGGCCACGCCGTGCTGGCCGGCGCCGGTCTCGGCGATGACCCTCGGTTTGCCCATGCGGCGCGCGAGCAGGGCCTGGCCGATGGTGTTGTTGATCTTGTGTGCGCCGGTGTGGTTCAGATCCTCGCGCTTGAGGTAGATCTGCGCGCCGCCGAGCTCGCGGCTGGTGCGCGCGGCGTGGTAGACCGGGCTCGGCCGGCCGACGAAGTGCGCGAGTTCGTGCCGGAACTCGGCCTGGAACGCGGCCTCGTCGCGGCAGCGCGCGTAGGCCGCCTTCAGATCGTCGAGCGCATGGACGAGCGTCTCGGCGACGAAGCTGCCGCCATAGGGGCCGAAGTGCCCGCTCGGGTCGGGCTGCTGGTAGATCGACATTCGGAGTCGTTCCTCAGGGATCGGTGGCGGGCCGGCTGTCGGCCTCGCGCACCGCATCGCAGAACCGGTGCATCAGCGCGGCATCCTTGATGCCTTTCGCGCTTTCGACGCCGGAGCTCACGTCAACGGCCCAGGGCCGGACGCGGCGCACTCCATCGGTCACGTTGGCAGCATTCAACCCACCAGACAAAACGACCGGAAGGGGCACGCCGGGAGGAACGAGTGACCAATCGAAGGCCTTTCCGCCGCCGCCGTAACCGTCGACGTGGGCGTCGAGCAGCAGCGCCGATGCGCTGGCGAAACGGGCGGCGAAGTCTAACAAATCGACCCCCGGCGCCATCCGCGCGGCGCGCAGGTAGGCGCGGCCGGCGGCCTCGCACCTCGCCGGCGTCTCGTCGCCGTGGAACTGCAGCAGCGCGTGCGGCACCGCCTGCAGTGCCGCATCGACTTCGGCCGGCGCCGCATTGACCAGCAGCAGCACCGGCGTGACGAACGGCGGCAGCCGGCGCGCGAGTTCGGCGGCGCGCGCCGCGCTGACCGCGC
>JAFLDG010000283.1 GCA_017302495.1 Burkholderiales bacterium | reverse complement strand
CCCCTTTCGATGAAGCCCACTCCGCCTGTCCTGCCCGATCCGTGCCGCCGGCGTGCGTTCCGGCGACGCGGCGCCACCCGGCCCGCGGCCGGCCGCGGCGGCGCGCGATGAGCGCCACGCTGCTGTGGCTGCTGTCGGCCCTGCTGATCGTCGCCGGCCTGGCCGGCACGGTGCTCCCCGCGTTGCCGGGCACCGCGCTCGTGCTCGCGGGCATCGTGCTCGGCGCGTGGATCGACGACTTCGGCCGCGTCGGCCCGTGGACGCTGGCGCTGGTGAGCCTGCTCGCGGTCGCGGCCTGGCTGCTCGACTACCTGGCGGGGCTGCTGGGTGCGAAGCGCGCCGGCGCGAGCCCGCAGGCGTTGTGGGGCGCGGCCATCGGCACCGTCGCCGGGCTCTTCGCCGGCCTGGTCGGCGTGCTGTTCCTGCCGCTGGTCGGCGCCGCGGTCGGCGAGTACCTGGCGCGGCGCGACCACCAGCACGCGGCGCGGGTCGGCGTCGCCACCTGGTTCGGGCTGATGCTCGGCCTGCTCGCGAAGGTCGTGCTCGCGTTCGTGATGGTCGGCATCTTCGTCGCGGCGCTGCTGCTCTGAGCGCCCCCAGGGCCGGGCTGCGCCCAGCCCGCCCCCCCATGGGGGTCAAGCAAAGTGGCCAAGCCACATTTGCTCGAGAGCCGCGGCGCGCGGGCTCGCGCGCCGCGGGCCGGGCGGCTTCAGGCGGCGGCGAACGGCAGCTCGCGGTGGCGCTTGCCGGTCAGCCGGGCGACCGCGTTCGCATAGGCCGGCGCCAGCGGCGGCAGCCCCGGCTCGCCCATGCCCTTCGGCGGATCCGCGCTCGGCACGACGTGCACCGCCACCGCCGGCGCGTCGGTGATGCGCGGCAGCGCGTACTGGTGGAAGTTGCCCTGCTCGACGACGCCGTCCTTCAGCGTGATCTGCGCGCCGGGCAGCGTCGTGCCGACGGCCATCACCGCACTGCCCTGCACCTGCGCCTCGACCGTCTTCGGGTTGATGCAGAAGTTGCAGTGCACCGCGGCGGTGACGTTGACGAGCTGCGGCTTCGCCGCGCCGCCGCTGCCCGCCAGGCGCGCCTCGACGACGTAGGCGACGACGCTCTGGAAGCTCTCGTGCACCGCCACGCCCCAGGCCGACCCTTCCGGCAGCCGGCGCTGGCCGTAGCCCGACTTGTCGACCGCGAGCTGCAGCGCCGCGCGGTGCCGCGCCGACTTCGGGTCGGTGCCCATCAGCTTCATCCGGTACGCGACCGGATCCTGCTTCGTCGCGACCGCGATCTCGTCGATCAGCGTCTCCATCACGTAGGCCGTGTGGGTCGAGCCGACCGAGCGCCACCACAGCACCGGCACGTTCAGCTTCGGGTGGTGCACGCTCAGCCGCATCGGCAGCTCGTACGGCTCGCGCATGCCTTCGGTGGTCGTCACGTCGACGCCGTCCTTGACCATCATGCCCTGGAACGGCGAGCCGGCGGCGATGCTCTGGCTGACGATCACGTGGTCCCAGCCGAGCACGCGGCCCGAATCGTCGAAGCCGATCTCGGCGCGGTGCACGGTGAACGGGCGGTAGTAACCCGCCTTCATGTCGTCCTCGCGGCTCCACATCACCTTCACCGGCGCGTTGATGCCCGCGGCGGCCATCGCCTTCGCGACGCCGGCGGCTTCGCGCGGGTACTCGCCGGTCGGCGTCGCGCGCCGGCCGAAGCCGCCGCCGGCCATCAGCACGTCGATCCGCACCTGCTCCGGCTTCAGGCCGAGCACCGCGGCCACCGCGCCGGCGTCGACCCCGGGCATCTGCGACGCGAAGTGCATCGTGCAGCGGTCGGGCTTCAGGTCCACCGTGCACGCCAGCGGCTCGAGCTGCGCGTGGTTCAGGTACGGGAAGACGAACTCGGCGCTGAGCTTGCGCGGCGCCGTCGCCAGCGCGGATGTGTCGGCGCGGAAGAACGGCTGCGGCGCGAGCGTGCCCGGCTTGCTCGCCAGCTCACGATAGGCGGCGAGCTGGCGCGCGGTGTCGACGCGCTCGACGCCGTCGAGGTTCCACTGCACCTTCAGCGCGTCGCGCCCGGTCTTCGCCGGCCAGTAACCGTCGGCGATCACCGCCAGCCCCTGCCCACCGCGGTCCAGCGGCACCGGCAGCACCGCGCGCACGCCTTTGACCTTCAGCGCGTCGGCGGCGTCGAAGCTCGCGACCTTGCCGTTGAACACCGGCGGGCGCAGCACCACCGCGGTCAGCAGGCCCGGCAGCCGCACGTCGATGCCGTAGCCCTGCCGGCCGCTGCTCTTCGCGGGCCCGGCCTTCAGCGGCGTCGGCTGGCCGATCAGGCGGAAGTCCTTCGGGTCCTTCAGCGCCACCTTCTCCGGCACCGGCTCGCGCATCGCCGCCTCGAACAGCTCGCCGTAGCCGGCGCTGCGGCCGCCGCCGCTGACGACGCCGTTCGCCGCCGCGAGCGACTCCGGCGCGACGTTCCACTGCTTCGCCGCCGCGGCGATCAGCATCGCCTTCGTCCGCGCACCCAGCTCGCGGTACTGCGCAAAGCTGTTCTTCACCGAGTTCGAGCCGCCGGTCAGGTGCAGGCCGAACAGCGGGTCGACGAAGGCCGGCCCGTTGTTGCCGAAGCCGGTCGTGACGCGGCTCCAGTCGGCGTCGAGTTCCTCGGCGCAGATCATCGCGAGCGCGGTCTCGATGCCCTGGCCCATGTCCATGCGGTTGCACAGCACGGTCGTCGTGCCGTCCTTCGCGATGCTGACGAAGGCCGCCGGCTGCTCGGTGGGCTTGGAGCCCGGCGGCGGCGCGTCCTTCGCGCCTTGCGCCCGGGCCTCGGGCGCGGCCAGCGGCAGGCAGGCCAGGCCGACGGCGCCGCCGACGGTCGTGGTCACGAACTGCCGGCGCGACAGCGGCGGCAGGGCTTGCGGGAGAAGTCGGTCGAGGATCATCGCTGCCTCCGCCTTCAGGCCAGGGACGCCGCGGCGTCCTTGATTGCCGCGCGCACGCGCTGGTAGGTGCCGCAACGGCACAGGTTGCCGGCCATCGCCTCGTCGATCTGCGCGTCCGTCGGCTGCTTCACGCGCTGCAGCAGCGCGGTCGCACTCATCACCTGGCCGCTCTGGCAGTAGCCGCACTGCGCGACGTCGTTGCGGACCCAGGCCGCCTCGACCATCTTGCCGACGCGGTCGTCGGCCATCGCCTCGATCGTCTCGACCCGCGCGCCGGCGGCGGCGCTGATCGGCGTCAGGCACGAGCGCACCGGCTGGCCGTTCAGGTGCACGGTGCAGGCGCCGCACTGCGCCATGCCGCAGCCGAACTTGGTGCCGGTCAGGCCGAGATGGTCGCGCAGCACCCAGAGGATCGGGGTGCCGGGGTCGGCGTCGACGGTGGCCGAGCGGCCGTTGATCGTGAAGGTCGTGCTCATGCGGGCCTCGTGGAGGGTGTCGGCCGGTCGCGATGCGCCACCGGGCCGGCGCGGCTTTTACACCCGCCGACCGTTTTGCGCATCCCCAAGGTCATCGACGCGACGGGCCGCCGCGACGCGGCCGTCAGTCGTCGGCTTCGCCCGGCTCGAGATCCGGGAACAGCACGCTCGTGTAGCCGAAGCGCGTCAGGTCGGTCATGCGCGTCGGGTACAGCCGGCCGATCAGGTGGTCGCACTCGTGCTGCACGACGCGGGCGTGGAAGCCGTCGGCCTCGCGTTCTATCGCCAGGCCTTGCGGATCGACGCCGCGGTAGCGGATGCGCGCGAAGCGCGGCACCACGCCGCGCAGCCCCGGCACCGACAGGCAGCCTTCCCAACCGTCGACCATTTCGTCGCCGATCGGCTCGATCACCGGGTTGCACAGCACCGTCTGCGGCACCGGCGGCGCGTCGGGGTAACGCTCGTTGCGCTCGAAGCCGAAGATCACGAGCTGCAGGTCCTCGCCGATCTGCGGCGCGGCGAGCCCGGCGCCGTTCGCTGCGCGCATCGTGTCGAACAGGTCCTCGATCAGGGCGAGCAGCGCGGGGGTGTCGAACTCGGTTACCGGCGCGGCGATGCGCAGCAGGCGCGGATCGCCCATCTTCAGGATCTCGCGCACGGCCATCGCGCGTCGCCCCGGCTACTTGAACAGCACCGTCACCGTCGGGTTGCCGGGCAGGCCCTGGTACTGCGCCTCGATCTTGCCCGGCTTCGGCGGCAGCAGCTTCGAGAACGAGCCGACGCTGACCAGGTCGCCCTTCTTCAGCGCGAGGCCGTTCTTCTGCAGGTCCTGCACCAGCCAGACGACGGCGTTCAGCGGATGGTCGAGCACGTCGCGGCCGAAGCCGACGTCGAGGTCACCCTCACCGCCCATCAGCACGATGCGCATGCCCGGCAGCGCGTCGATCAGCTCGATCTTCCGGTCGGCCGGGATCGGTTCGCCAAGCACGAAGTAGCGCGCGCCGACGTTGATCGCCGAGATCGCGGCGCCGTTCAGCTTCGCCGACGGCTCGACCACCAGGTCGGGCAGCTCGATCGCCGGGATGACCTGGTCGATCGCCGCGATCACCTGCTCCGGCGTCTTCGCCTGGTTGATCGCCGGGTCCGACACGCGCACCATCAGGTCGGCCTCGAACAGCGGCCGGGCACCGAAATTCGCGTCGACGATCGCGCCGTTCTTCAGCAGCATCGGCGCGTAGACCGTGCCCCACACCGGCGCGCTGGCGCCGAAGCGCTTCTGCACCGCCGGGTTCGTCAGGCCGGCCTTGTAGCCGACCGCCGGGCCGCCGATCTTCGACGCGAGCTGCGCGTTGAACTTCGCCCGCGTGCAGGCGCCGTCGGCATCGGACATGCCCTCGAAGCGATCCGGCGCCGGCTTCTTCGCCTGGTAGCTGTCGACCAGCGCCGCCACCTCGGCATCGCTGAGGCAGGCGGCCGCGGCCGGCAGCGCCGGGCCGAGGCCGGCGGCAACGAAGAGCAGGGCCGACACGGGGCCGGCAGGGCGCAGGAACATGAAGGTCTCCGCAGGAATGGACGTTCGGCGCGCGATTATGCTCGGCGAGCGCGCCGCGCCCGGCGCGTGCGCCACTGCCGAAGAAGCCCCCCGGTGCAACCCTCGCACGCCCTCGCCGCCCTCGCCCTGACCCTGCTCGGCGCCGCTGCCGCCGGCGCCGCGGAGCCCGTGTCCTACCGCGGCCTGTGCGACGCATCGGCGGCAGTGGCGCTGGACGAGCGGCACTTCGCCGTCGCCGGCGACGAGGACAACCGGCTGCGCATCTACCGCCGCGGCGAACCCGCGCTGCTGCGCGAGGTCGCGCTCGACCGCTTCCTCGGCACGCGTGAGGGCGCGGAGTCCGACCTGGAGGGCGCGGCCCGGGTCGGCAACCGCATCTACTGGATCGCTTCGCTCAGCCGCAACGCGAAAGGCAAGGCTCGGCCCGACCGCCAGCGCTTCTTCGCCACCGAGGTCGAACCCGGTGCTCCGCCGGCGGTGCGGCCGGTGGGCCGAGCGCAGCAGCGGCTGCTCGCCGACCTGATCGCCGCGCCCGGCCTGGAGGCCTGG
>JAFLDG010000282.1 GCA_017302495.1 Burkholderiales bacterium | reverse complement strand
CCGCGCCTTCGATCGTTTGCAGCCGGCCCTGCCCGAGCAGCGCGTGCACGTGCGCGATCGCCTCGCCGAGCGCGAAGGTGGTCTGGTGCAGGTCGAGCGCGCGCGGGAACAGCACCGGCAGCAGCTCGGCCGCGCTGCGCGGCCGCCCGGCGCAGGCGGCCAGCACCTGCGCGAAGCGCTCGGCATGGTGCGCCTGCAGCTGCTCGATGCGCCGGTGCAGGCCGACGAAGGGCCGGCCGTGCGACGGCAGTACCAGCGTGTCGGCCGGCAGCGCGCGCAGCGCGTCGATCGAGCGCAGATACAGTGTGAGCGGGTCGGCCTCGGGTTCGAACTCCATCACGCTGACGTTGGTCGAGATCCGCGGCAGCACCATGTCGCCGGCGATCAGCACCCCCAGGGCGGGGCAGTGCAGCGCGATGTGCTCCGGCGAATGACCGTAGCCGGCGACGCCGTGCCATTCGTGCGCGCCGATGCGCAGCCGCTGGCCGTGCATCAGCCGGCGGAAGCGTGCCGGCACCGCCGGCACCAGCGTCGCGAAGTGGTTGCCGCGGCGGCGGATCGCGGCCAGCGCCTGCGGGTCGGTCAGGCCGTGACGGGCGAAGAAGTCCGCCGCCCGGTCGCCGCCGTGCGCGTCGGTCGGCTGCGCGACCACCATGCGCGCTGCGGCCCAGTCGTTGCCGCTGATCCACAGCCGGCAATCGAAACGTTCGGTGATCCAGTGCGCGAGGCCCAGGTGGTCCGGGTGCATGTGCGAGCACAGCACGCGCAGCAGCGGCCGCCCGTGCAGCTCGGTCGCGAACACCGCGTCCCAGGCCGCGCGCGTGGCCGGGTCGTCGAGCCCGCAGTCGACCAGCGTCCAGCCCTCGGCCGCGTCCGCCTCGTTCCGGTCGCGCAGCAGCCACAGGTTGATGTGGTCGAGCGCGAACGGCAGCGGCATGCGCAGCCAGTGCACGCCGGGCGCGACCTCGGCCAAGCGCCCCGGGGCCGGCAAGGCGTCGCCGAGCGGGTAATGCAGTTCGGATTCGAGGGCGTTGGCCATCGGGGGGCACGGTCGACGGCGCAGTCTAGGCACGCGGCGCGCCGGCCGGCGTCGCGCCGGCGACGGCGGGCCGGCGCGCGACGGCCCCGTTGCCTAAACTCCGGCCATGGACGACACCGACGACGACATCGCCCCGCTGTTCGCGAACAACCGGGCCTGGGCCGCCGCCACCGAGGCGCGCGATCCGGGCTTCTTCACCCGGCTGGCGCAGCAGCAAAGCCCGCGCTACATGTGGATCGGCTGCGCCGACAGCCGCGTGCCGGCGAACGAGATCACCGGCCTCGACCCGGGCGAGGTCTTCGTCCACCGCAACGTCGCGAACGTGGTCGTGCACTCCGACCTGAACGCGCTGTCGACGCTGCAGTTCGCGGTCGAGCATCTGAAGGTGCGGCACATCATCGTCGTCGGCCACTACGGCTGCGCCGGCGTGCGCGCCGCGCTGCGCGGTGCCCGCGTCGGCCTGGCCGACAACTGGCTGCGCCACGTGCACGACGTGCGGCTGCGCCACCGCCGGCGCATCGATCACCTGCCGCCCGACGAGCAGGAGAACATCCTGTGCGAGATGAACGTCATCGAGCAGGTGGGCAACGTCGCGCTGTCCACCGTGCTGCAGGATGCCTGGGCGCGCGGCCAGCCCGTGGCGGTGCACGGCTGGGTCTACGGCCTGCGGGACGGGTTGCTGAAGGACCTGCAGGTGACGATGGACCGGCCCGAGACCGTGGTCGAGGTGTTCGCCGCGGCGATCAAGCGCTACCCGCGCCGGCAGTCGGCGGAATGAAACGCGAGCCGTTGCCGAGCCGGATCGGCGACCCGCGGGCGCACGAGGTCGCGCGCGCGCTGCTCGACGGCTTCGACCGGCACTACCGGCTGTTCCGCGAGGCGAGCGCGGCGGCGAAGGAACGCTTCGAGACGGCCGACTGGCACGGCCAGCAGCGCGCGCAGCGCGAGCGCATCGAGTACTACGACCAGCGCGTCGCCGAGGCCGCCGAACGGCTGCGCGTCGAGCACGGCGTCGCCAGCCTGTCGATGGAGACCTGGCAGCAGGTGAAGCTGCTCTACATCGGCCTGCTGGTCGAGCACCACCAGCCCGAGCTGGCCGAGACCTTCTTCAACTCGGTCACGGTCAAGCTGCTGCACCGCAACTACTTCCGCAACGACTTCATCTTCGTGCGGCCGGCGGTATCGACCGAGTACATCGAGAACGACGAACCGGCGGCGGCACCGACCTACCGCTCGTACTACCCGACGCGCGAGACGATGGGCGCGTCGCTGCGGCAGGTGGTCGAGAGCTTCCGGCTGCGCCGCCCCTTCGAGGACCTGGCGCGCGACATCGACGACGTGCTGGCCGCGCTCGAGGCGCACATCGGCCTGCCGTTCGCGCAGTGGACGCTGCGGCCGAACTTCCAGATCCAGGTGCTGTCGTCGCTGTTCTACCGGAACAAGGGCGCGTACGCGGTCGGCAAGCTGGTCAACGGCTTCACCGAGGTGCCGTTCGCGCTGCCGATCCTGCACACCGACGGCGGCCGGCTGGCGATCGACACCGCGATGCTCGCCGAGGACGACCTGCTGATGCTGTTCAGCTTCGCGCGCGCGTACTTCATGGTCGACATGGAGGTGCCGAGCGCGTACGTGCAGTTCCTGCGCAGCCTGATGCCGCGCAAGCCCCGCTCCGAGCTGTACAGCGCGCTCGGCCTGCACAAGCAGGGCAAGAACATGTTCTACCGCGACTTCCTGCACCACCTGCGGCATTCGAGCGATGCCTTCCGGATCGCGCCCGGCATCAAGGGCATGGTGATGCTGGTCTTCGACCTGCCGAGCTACCCCTACGTGTTCAAGGTCATCAAGGACCGCTTCCCGGCGCCGAAGGACACGACGCGCGAGCAGATCAAGGCGAAGTACCTGCTGGTCAAGCGCCACGACCGGGTCGGCCGCATGGCCGACACGCTCGAGTACAGCGACGTCGCATTCCCGCGCGCGCGCTTCGAGCCGGCGCTGGTCGACGAGCTGCATCGCGAGTGCCCGAGCCTGCTCGAGGAGGACGGCGACGCGCTCGTCATCCGCCATGTCTACATCGAGCGGCGCATGATCCCGCTCAACCTCTACCTGCGCGAGGCCGCGCCCGAGCAGGTCGAGCGCGCGGTGATCGAATACGGCAACGCGATCAAAGATTTGGTCGCCGCGAACATCTTCCCCGGCGACATGCTGTTCAAGAACTTCGGCGTCACGCGCCACGGCAAGGTCGTGTTCTACGACTACGACGAGATCGAGTACCTGACCGACTGCAACTTCCGCCGCGTGCCGGCGCCGCGCACCGAGGAGGACGAGCTGTCCGGCGAGGTCTGGTACAGCGTCGGCCCGAAGGACGTCTTCCCCGAGACCTTCGGCCCGTTCCTGCTCGGCGACCCGCGGGTGCGCCGGGTGTTCATGCAGCACCACGCCGACCTGCTCGACGCCGGCTTCTGGCAGGGCCACAAGGAGCGCATCCTCGCCGGGCACGTGTACGACGTGTTCCCGTACGAGCCGGCACGGCGCTTCGTCAACCGGCGCGCGGCGGCGGCGTGAACCTGCGCGACTGGCTTGAGGCGATCAGCTTCGCGGTGGCCATCGTCGGCCTGCCGTTCGCGATCTGGGTGTTCTTCGTCCAGCAGCGCGCGGCGCGCGAGAACGAGGACGAGGAAGCCTACCTGCGCCTGGCCGACGCCTACAACGCTTTCCTGAAGGTCGTGCTCGACAACGCCGACCTGCAGCTGCGCAGCGACGCCGCGCTGCCGGACCCTACACCGCAGCAGCGCGAGCGCATGCTGCTGATCTTCGACATGCTGATCAGCCTGTTCGAGCGGGCGTTCCTGGTGGCCTACAAGCCGGACATGACTGTCGTGGAACGGCGGCGCTGGAACTCGTGGGACGACTACATGCGCGAGTGGTGCCGGCGCGACGACTTCCATGCCGCGCTGCCGCAGCTGCTGCGCGGCGAGGACGCCGGCTTCCAGGCCTACATCCGGCGGGTCGACGCCGAGGAGAGGGCCTCGCTAACATCGCAGGCCTGAGCGGCCGCGCCCGGCCTGCAGGAGCAAAGCCATGTCCGATCCGATCGTCATCGTCTCCGCCGCGCGCACGCCGATCGGCGGCCTGCTCGGCGACTTCGCGGCGCTCGCCGCCTGGCAGCTCGGCGGCGCCGCGATCCGCGCCGCGGTCGAACGCGCCGGGGTGCCCGGCGACGCGGTGGACGAGGTGCTGATGGGCAACTGCCTGATGGCCGGCCAGGGCCAGGCGCCGGCGCGGCAGGCCGCGCTCGCCGCCGGGCTGCCGCAGTCGGCCGGCGCGGTGACCTTGAGCAAGATGTGCGGCAGCGGCATGCGCGCGCTCATGTTCGCGCACGACATGCTGGCCGCGGGCAGCGCCGAGGTGATGGTCGCCGGCGGCATGGAGAGCATGACGAACGCGCCGCACCTGGTGTTCGCGCGCAAGGGCGTGCGCTATGGCGCCGCGCAGCTGTTCGACCACATGGCGATGGACGGCCTGGAGGACGCCTACGAGCGCGGCAAGGCGATGGGCGTGTTCGCCGAGAGCTGCGTCGCGAAGTACGGCTTCACGCGCGAGGCGCAGGACGCCTATTCGATCGCCAGCACGCAGCGCGCGAAGGCGGCGAACGAGGACGGCCGCTTCGGCTGGGAGATCGCGCCGGTGACCCTGCCCGCGAAGCAGGCTGCCGCGGCCAAGGCCGCGGGTGCCGGCGAGACGGTGGTGAAGTTCGACGAGCAGCCGTTCAAGGCCAAGCTGGACAAGGTGCCTTCGCTGAAGCCCGCGTTCAAGAAGGACGGCACGATCACCGCCGCCAACGCCAGCAGCATCAGCGACGGCGCCGCCGCGCTGGTGCTGATGCGCGAAAGCACCGCGCGTGCCCGGCAGCTGCAACCGGTGGCGCGCATCGTCGCGCACGCGGTGCACGCGCAGGCGCCGGAGTGGTTCGCCACCGCGCCGGCCGGCTCGATCGCGAAGGTGCTGGCCCGCGCCGGCTGGCAGGCGAAGGATGTCGACCTGTGGGAGGTGAACGAGGCCTTCGCCGCGGTGACGATGGCGGCGATGGCCGACTACCAGCTGCCGCACGAGATCGTCAACGTGCATGGCGGCGCGGTCGCGCTCGGCCACCCGATCGGCGCTTCCGGCGCGCGCATCGTCGTCACGCTGCTCGGCGCGCTGAAGCATCGCGGGTTGAAGCGCGGCGTCGCCAGCCTGTGCATCGGCGGCGGCGAGGCGACGGCGCTCGCGGTCGAGATGCTCTGACGCCGGCGGTCACGCCGTGGGCGCACTTCTCCCGGGGCCGGCCGAGGCGATGGTCTTCGTCGTCGCGGTCGCGGTGCTGAACGCCACGCCCGGGGTCGACCTGCTGCTCACGGTCGGCCGCACGCTCGGCGGCGGCGCGCGCGCCGGCGTCGCCGCGGCGCTCGGCATCGGTGCCGGCTGCATCGTGCACGCGCTGGCCGCGGCCTTCGGCCT
>JAFLDG010000281.1 GCA_017302495.1 Burkholderiales bacterium | reverse complement strand
ACAGCCTCCACACCGGCCGCGAACGGCGCGCGGCGCCGCGTCGCACGCGGCGCCGTCGCATCACCGGGCGGGCCGGCGAGACGGCCCACGCTTGCCCGCCTTTTCGCGGCATCGCGCGCGGGGCGGCTTTCAATAATCGTCGCGCAACGGTCCCGGAGTCTCGGCATGTCCACCGCCACCGCCGTCGAAGGCGCGGCCGCCGCCAAGGGCGGCAAGAAGAAACTGATCATCCTGCTCGCGGCGGTGCTGCTGCTGGTGCTCGCCGGCGGCGGCGCGACGGTCTTCGTGCTGAAGAAGAAGGCGCAGGCGCAGGCCGAGGCCGACGAGGAAGGCGAGGCCGCGCAGGCGCCGGCCGGCGCGAAGCGCGACCCGAAGGCGGTGCCGATCTTCGTCGCGCTCGACAGCTTCACCGTCAACCTGGCCGACCGCGAAGCCGACCGCTACGCCCAGATCGGCATCTCGCTCGAACTCGACGACACGAAGGTCGGCGACCAGATCAAGGCCTTCATGCCGGCGATCCGCAACAACATCCTGATGGTGCTGTCGCACAAGCGCGCGGCCGACCTGATGGACCGCAGCGGCAAGGAGAAGCTCGCGCAGGAGGTGCAGCAGGAGACCGAGCGCGCGATCGGCTTCGAGGCCGGCAAGAAGAACGCGGGGCCACGGCCGATCCGCGCGGTGCACTTCTCGAACTTCATCATTCAATGACGCAGCAGATCCTCTCGCAGAGCGAAGTCGACGCGCTGCTGCAGGGCATCACCGGCGACGAGCCGCCGCCGGCCGCGGCCGAGGAGGCGGCGGCCGACGGCGTGCGCGCCTACGACCTGGCGAGCCAGGAGCGCATCGTCCGCGGCCGCATGCCGACGATGGAGGTGGTGAACGAACGCTTCGCGCGCAACGTGCGCGTCGGCCTGTTCAACCTGATCCGCAAGAGCCCCGAGGTCTCGATCGGCGGCATCAAGGTGCAGAAGTACAGCGCCTTCCTGCGCGAGATCGTCGTGCCGGCCAACTTCAACATCGTCACCGTCAAGCCGCTGCGCGGCTCGGCGCTGGTGGTGTGCGACCCGGCGCTGGTGTTCGCGGTGATCGACGCGCTCTTCGGCGGCGCCGGCAAGTACCACACCCGAATCGAGGGCCGCGAGTTCTCGCCGACCGAGCTGCGCGTGATCCAGCGCCTGGTGCAGACGATCATGGCCGAGTACGGCAAGGCCTGGGCCGGCATCTACCCGCTCGAGCTGGAGTACCAGCGTTCGGAGATGCAGCCGCAGTTCGCGAACATCGCCTCGCCGGGCGAGATGGTGGTCACCGCCGGCTTCGGCCTCGAGATCGGCGACACCGCCGGCACGGTGAACCTGTGCTTCCCGTACTCGACGCTGGAGCCGATCCGCGACGTGCTCTATTCGACCAGCCAGGGCTCGGCCGGCGAGCCGGACCGGCGCTGGCTGCAGGTGCTGAAGACCGAGATCCAGGCGGCCGAGGTCGAGCTGGTCGCGACGCTGGCCACCGCGCCGGCCACGGTCGAGCAGCTGCTGTCGTTCAAGCCCGGCGACTTCGTCGAGCTCGACCTCGAGCCGATGATCCAGGCCAAGGTCGACGGCGTGCCGCTGTTCGACTGCCACTACGGCATCTCGAACAAGCACTACTCGCTGAAGGTCGAGCGCCTGCTGAACCGCCACGACGCCGGTTGGATCGGAGAAACCACCCATGCCCGCTGAACCCGCCGCCGGCCCGCAGGCCGCCGCCGACGCCTGGACCGACCACGCCGCCGCCGAGGTCGCGAGCGAGCTCGACGGCGGGGTCGACCAGGTCGCGCCGGCGACCTTCACCGCGTTCGCGCCGAACGCGACGCCCGCCGGCCCGGCCGGCAACGACATCCACATGATCCTCGACATCCCGGTGCAGCTGACCGTGGAGCTGGGGCGCACGAAGATCCCGATCAAGCACATCCTGCAGCTGGCGCAGGGCTCGGTGATCGAACTCGACGCGCTCGCCGGCGAGCCGATGGACGTGCTGGTCAACGGCTACCTGATCGCGCAGGGCGAGGTGGTCGTCGTGAACGACAAGTTCGGCATCCGGCTGACCGACATCGTCACGCCGAGCGAACGGCTGCGCCGGCTGAGCCGGACCTGAGCCGGCCACCGCACGACGCCGCCGCCCTGCCCGGCCGATGGACCCGAACTGGAGCCCGCTGCTGTGGTTCGGCGCGATCGTCGCGCTGATCCCGCTCGCGCTGTGGCTGCTCAAGCGCACGCCGCTGGCCGGTGCCGGCAGCGGGCCGCTGCGCACCGTGGCGCTGCTGCCGCTGTCGGCGTCGCAGCGGGTCGCGATCGTCGAGGTCGGCAGCGGCGCGCAGCGGCGCTGGCTGGTGCTCGGGCTGACCGCGCAGGGCATCCAGCGGCTGGCGACGATGGAGCCGCAGGCCGAGGGCGTGCCGGGGGCCGAGCCGCCGCCCGGCTTCGCCCAGCTGCTCGCGCGGCTGAAGCGCGACGCATGAAGACCGCCCGCGTCGCCATCGGCGCGCTGCTGCTCGGCGGCGCGGCCGGCGCCTGCGCGCAGGCGGCCGCGCCGGGGCTGCCGCTGATGGTGGGCCAGGGCGCGAACGGCACCAGCTATTCGGTGCCGGTGCAGACGCTGCTGTTCTTCACCGCGCTCGGCTTCCTGCCGGCGGTGCTGCTGCTGATGACCGGCTTCACGCGCATCGTGATCGTGCTCAGCCTGCTGCGCCAGGCGCTGGGCACGCAGGCGGCACCGCCGAACCAGGTGATCATCGGCCTGGCGCTGTTCCTGACCTTCTTCGTCATGAGCCCGACGCTGGACCGCGTCTACGAGCGCGCCTACCAGCCCTTCGCGGCAAACCAGATCGACTTCGCCGAGGCGCTGCAGCGCGGCGAGCAGCCGCTGCGCGAGTTCATGCTGCGCCAGACGCGCCAGGCCGACGTGCAGTTGTTCGCGAAGCTGGCGAAGCTGCCGGCGGAGGTGAAGGGCGAGGCGGTGCCCTTGCGCGTGCTGCTGCCGGCCTTCGTCACCAGCGAGCTGAAGACCGCGTTCCAGATCGGCTTCCTGATCTTCATCCCCTTCCTCGTGATCGACATGATCGTCGCGAGCGTGCTGATGAGCCTGGGCATGATGATGCTGTCGCCGGTGCTCGTCGCGCTGCCCTTCAAGCTGATGCTGTTCGTGCTCGCCGACGGCTGGAACCTGCTGCTCGGCTCGCTCGCCGCGTCGTTCGCGACCTGAAAGGCTGCCGATGACCGCGCAACAGGTCTTCACCTTCGGCCAGGAGGGGCTGCTGCAGCTGCTCGCGGTGAGCGCGCCGGTGCTGCTGGCGGTGCTCGCGGTCGGCCTGGTCGTCAGCATCTTCCAGGCGGCGACGCAGATCCACGAGGCGACGCTGTCCTTCGTGCCGAAGATCGTCGCCGCGGTGGCGGTGCTCGCCTTCGCCGGGCCGTGGATGCTGAGCACGCTGGTCGAGTACCTGCAGCGCACGCTGCAGGCGATCCCGACCGCGATCGGCTGAACCACGACTGGCCGCGGCCGATGCCACCCGGCGCTGCCAGGCTGCGCTGCGGCACCCGGACCGGCCCGTGATCACGCTCACCGAAGGCCAGCTGCTGGGCTGGATCACGCCGCTGCTGTGGCCGTTCATGCGCGCGCTCGCGCTGCTCGCGGTGCTGCCGCTGCTCGGCACCCGGCTGGTGCCGGTGCGGGTGCGCATCGGGCTGGCGGCGCTGATCGCGCTCGCGCTGCACGGCACGCTGCCGCCGATGCCGGTGCTGGCGCTGGACGCGCCGGCCGCGTTCGCGCTGGTCGCGCAGCAGCTGCTGGTGGGCCTGAGCCTGGGCTTCGCGGTACGGCTGGTGTTCGCCGCGATCGAACTCGCCGGCGAACTGGTCGGGCTGCAGATGGGCCTGAACTTCGCTGGCTTCTTCGACCCGGTGACGGCCGACGAGGCCACCGCGACCAGCCGCTTCTACGGCGCCGTGATCGGCTGGCTGTTCATCGTGATCAACGGCCACCTGCTGGTGATCGCGGCGCTGGCGAGCAGCTTCCGCGCGTTCCCGGTCGGCGACGCGCCGTTCGCCTTCCTGCGCCAGGCGCTGCCGCACCAGTGGGGCGCGACGATCTTCGCCACCGCGATCGGCATCGCGCTGCCGCTGGTGGCGATGCTGCTGTTCGTCAACCTGGTGCTCGGCGTGATCACGCGCGTGGCGGCGCAGCTGAACATCTTCGCGGTCGGCTTCCCGGTCACCGTCGGCGTCGGCCTGGTCGGCCTGCTGCTGACGCTGCCGCTGCTGCAGCAGCCGTTCACCGCTGCGCTGGAGCGGATGCTCGCGCTGTTCTGAGCGCCCCCAAGGCCGGCCTGCGTCCCGCCCGTTCCCCGTCGCGCGCGCCGGCGACGGGCAAGTGCTCTTGGCAAGGCCGCCGCGACGACATAGCCTGCGCGTCGCCGCGCCGGACGGACGTACCGCGGCCGTCGCGCGGCCGGCGCCGGGATGTCCCCGGCGGCCCGAAGAAGCACGAGGAGGATGGAACGATGTTGTCGAGAAACTGGCTGGTGGCGGCGGTCGCGACGGCGGCGCTGGGTGGCGTCGGGGCTGCGGCCGCAGCGGACTGCAAGCCGTCGAAGTGGGGCAAGGACGACCAGATCGGCGCCGCGAACTACGTAACGCCGGCCCGCGTGCTGGCGGCGACGAAGCTGGTCAAGCTGGGCCAGAGCCATCCGCTGGGCATCGTCGTCGAGCCCGGCATGCCGGCGTTCCCGCCGCGCACGGTTTCGCTGCAGGTGGTCGCGCCCGGCCAGCACAACGGCCGCGACCTGACCAAGGACTTCGGCTGGCCCGGCTCGTACAACGACGACCTGGCGCAGCTGTGGTTCGGCATCGGCCCGCAGCTCGACGGGCTCGGCCACCTCGGCGAGAGCAACGTCTACTACAACTGCAACGAGGCGAAGGACTTCGTCGCCCTCACCGGCCTGACCAAGATGGGCACGCACAACGTGCCGCCGATGGTCGCGCGCGGCGTGCTGATCGACATGACCAAGCACTTCGGCGTGCCGGCGCTGGCCGCCGGCCAGGGCATCACGCCGGCGGACATCGACGCCGCGATGAAGGCGCAGGGGGTGACGATCAGCGAGGGCGACGTCGTGCTGTTCCACACCGGCTGGACCGACACGATGCTGCCGAAGGACCCGAAGACCTGGGTCTCGAGCGAACCGGGGATCACGAACGCGGCGGCGGTGCACCTGGCGAAGTTCAATCCGCTCGCGGTCGGCTCCGACACCTGGGGCCTGGAAGCGGTGCCGCCGGTCCAGGGCGACAAGGTCTTCTACGGCCACGTCACCTTCCTGAAGGAGAACGGGATCTACATCCTGGAGACGATGAACACCGGCCGCCTCGCCCGCGAAGGGGTCAAGGAGTTCATGTTCGTGCTCGGCCAGGCGCGGGTCAAGGGCGCGGTGCAGATGATCATCAACCCGGTGGCGATGTGGTGAGACGGGCCCGGGCCGCCGCAGCGCCGGCCGGCTCGGGCGGCCGGCGCCCGG
>JAFLDG010000280.1 GCA_017302495.1 Burkholderiales bacterium | reverse complement strand
CGTCGGCGCGCCCGGTGTCGGCGTGCGCGACCCGGGCCTGAACCAGCCCGGACGCGCGGGCAACACCGGTGCGGCCGGCGTCGGCGCGCCGGGTGCCGGCGTCGGCGCGGCCGGCGTCGGCGCACCCGGTGTCGGTGTGGTCGATCCGGGGCTCAACCAGCCCGGCGTGGCGGGCAACGTCGGCGGCGTCGCGCGCCGCACCGTGCGCCGCTGAAGGCGGGTCAGGCCGCGGGCCGGCGACGCCCGCTTCGCTGTGCCGCGACCCGCCATTGCCCCGGCGCGCAATTCGCCCAGGCGCGGAAGGCGCGCACGAAGGCCGTCAGGTCGCGGTAACCGAGCAGCGCCGAGAGCTCGGACAGCGGCAGCCGCGTCTCGGCCAGCAGTTGCCGCGCGAGGCCGAAGCGTGTGGCGCTGACGATCTCGCGCAAGCTCGTGCCTTCGCTGGCCAGATGGCGGCGCAGCGTGCGCGGGTGCTGGTCCAGCAGCTGCGCCAGGTGCTCGGCCGAGAGCGCGCCGGTCATCAGCAGCACACGTGCTGCGTGCTGCGCGCGCTCGGCCAGCGGCAACGCGAGTGCCGACTCGGTGCGACTCGCGGCCCGCAGCAGCGCCAGCTGCCGCGCCGGGTCGGCCAGCGGCGGGCGTTGTGCCAGCCAGGCGGCGTCGAAGCACACTTCCGCGGCCGCTGCCTCGAACTGCACCGGCGCACCGAAGTTTCGCCGCCACGCCAGCGGCGATGCCGGCGCGCGCCGCGGCAGGTGCACCTCGAGCGGCCGCCATTTCGGCCCGCACAGCACGCGCAGGACGGCCACGGCGACAGTGATCGACAGGTCGTGGATCAGGCCGACGCCGGGTGTGCCGGGATCGTGCACCGAGTAGCCCAGCGCCGCCTGCGCCGGCGCGTGAAGCCGCAGGTAGGCCACCGCGCCTCGGTCGTGCACCAGCAGGTAGCGCTGCAGTGCGCGCAGCGCCTGCAGCACGCTGGGGGCATGCAGCATCAGCTGCGCCAGCGGCCCCAGCGCGTCGAAGCCCAGACGCTGACCGACGAGCAGGCCGAAGTCCTCGCGGCCCATGGCCGCCGCGGCGTCGTGCAGCAGCCTCGCCGCGGCGGGATACGGCACGCGCACGTCGCCATCCGCGCCGGCAAACACGGCAGCTTCGATGCCGGCGGCTGCCAGCAGCGGTTCCGGGTCGATGCCGGCTTCAGCCAACAGCGCGGGCAGCGGCAACAGAGGCGCGATGCGCACGTCCGGTGGCGGGGGCGGTCGGGGCATGGGCGGAGGCGACAGCTCGGGCGCTGGAGGATTGTCCGCGAATGTCAACTCGGCCTTGGAAGCGGGGCCTAGTATCGTGTCTGCCTCGTCAGGAGTTTCGCCATGAACTGCAAGACTCGAACCCTCGCCTTGTTCATCGGCGTTCTGGCCGCCTGGGGCGGCAAGGCGACGGCCCAGCAGGTCACCGGCACACTGGGCTCGCCCAGCGCCACCAGCACCATCCCTGGCAACCAGTTGCCGGCGCCGAGCCCGGCCTTCGGCGGCACGATCAAGAACGACGCGCTGCAGAGCAAGCCCTGGTGGGCGCCGCGCGTGGTGCCGCCGAAGAGCGCGCCGAACGTGCTGCTGATCATCACCGACGACGCCGGCTTCGGCGTGCCCAGCACCTTCGGCGGCGTGATCCCGACGCCGGCGATGGACCGCATCGCCAACGAGGGCCTGCGCTACAACCGCGTCTTCTCCACCGCGCTGTGCTCGCCGACGCGCGCCGCGCTGATCACCGGCCGCAACCACCATTCGGCCGGCTTCGGCGTGATTTCCGAGCAGAGCACCGGCTTCCCCGGCTACAACAGCATCATCGCGCGCGACAAGGCCACCATCGGCCGCATGCTGAAGGACAACGGCTACAGCACGGCCTGGTTCGGCAAGGACCACAACGTGCCGGCCTTCGCGGCCAGCCAGGTCGGGCCCTTCGACCAGTGGCCCATCGGCATGGGCTTCGAGTACTTCTACGGCTTCATCGGCGGCGACGCCAACCAGTGGCAGCCGAACCTGTTCCGCAACACCACGCAGATCTTCCCGTTCCAGGGCAAGGAAGGCCAGTGGAACCTGGTCACCGCGATGGCCGACGACGCCATCGACTACATGACACGGATGCACCAGACCGACCCGAGCAAGCCGTTGTTCATCAAGTACGCGCCGGGCGCCACGCACGCGCCGCACCACCCGACCAAGGAATGGGTGGAGAAGATCCGCGCGATGAAACTCTTCGACGACGGCTACGAGAAACTGCGCGAGCGCATCTTCGCGAACCAGAAGCGCCTGGGCGTGATCCCGCCCGACACGAAGCTCGCGCCGTGGCCGGACAAGATGCTCACCCCCTGGGACAAGCTGACGGCCGACGAGAAGAAGCTCTTCATTCGCCAGGTGGAGATCTTCGCCGCCTACGCCGCCTACAGCGACCACGAGATTGGCCGCGTGATCCAGCACTTCCAGGACCTGGGCCGACTGGACAACACGCTGGTCATCTACATCAACGGCGACAACGGCACCAGCGCCGAGGGCGGGCCGCTGGGCACGCCGAACGAGGTGGCCTTCTTCAACGGCCTGAACAAGCTGCCGGCCGAGGTGCAGCTGAAGTGGTACGACGTCTGGGGCACCGAGATGACCTACAACCACATGTCGGCCGGCTGGTCGTGGGCCTTCGACACGCCGTTCTCGTGGTTCAAGCAGAACGCGTCGGCGCTGGGCGGCATCAACCAGAACATGGTGGTGTCGTGGCCGGCGCGCATGAAGGACAAGGGCGCGCTGCGCCAGCAGTTCGTGCACGTCATCGACGTGGTGCCCACCATCCTGGAAGCCGCCGGGCTGAAGGCGCCCACCATCGTCGACGGCATCAAGCAGAAGCCGATCGAAGGCACCAGCTTCCTCTACACCTTCGACGCCGGCAACTTCAATGCGCCGGAGCGCCACAAGACCCAGTACTTCGAGATGATGGGCCAGTGGGCGCTGTACGACGACGGCTGGTTCCTCAGCACCAAGGTGAATCGCGCGCCGTGGGAGGCCTTCGGCCCGGCCAACCCGAACCCGCTGAACAAGCAGGTGCTCGAGCTGTACAACCTGAACGAGGACTTCAGCCAGACCCAGGACCTGGCGGCCCAATACCCGGCCAAGGTCAAGGCGATGAAGGCCAAGTTCATCGCCGAGGCGAAGAAGCACCAGGTGTTTCCGATGGATGCCTCGGTGGCGGCACGCATCGTCGCGCCGCGGCCGAACATCACGGCCGGGCGCAGCGAGTTCGTCTACACCCGGCCGATGATCGGCCTGCCGCAGGGCGATTCGCCGCTGCTGCTGAACACCAGCTACACCGTCACCGCCGACATCGAGGTGCCGGCCAACGGTGCCGAGGGCATGATCCTCACCTCGGGCGGGCGCTTCGGCGGCTACGGCTTCTACCTGCTGAAGGGCAAGCCGGTGTGGCTGTGGAACCTGGTCGACCTGGAGCGGCTGAAGTGGGAAGGCGCCTACGCGCTGCCGCCCGGACGCCACACGATCGAGTTCGACTTCAAGTACGACGGCCTCGGCGCCGGCACGCTGGCCTTCAACGACTTCAGCGGCGTCGGCCGCCCCGGCGTGGGCACGTTGAAGGTGGACGGCAAGGTGGTCGACACCAAGCCGATGCCGCGCACGCTGCCGATGATCCTGCAGTGGGACGAGAGCTTCGACATCGGCTCGGACACGCTCACCGGCGTGAACGATGCCGACTACAAGCCGCCGTTCGCGCTGACGGCCAAGCTGAACAAGCTCAGCGTCAAGCTCGACCGGCCGCAGCTGTCGCCGGCCGACATCCAGCGGCTGCAGGCGGCGATGAAGGCGAAGGACTGAAACGGCCGAGGGCGGGCGACTTCCGGGCCGATCCGCCGTTCGACGGGACCGACGATGCCGCGCCTGGGCGCCGATGACGCACACCGCGCGTTGTCGTCGACGCCTCGGGGGTGCAAGCTGCGGCGGCCCGACAACACCGGCAGCAGCTGCAGCGCCCGCGCTCTTTACAACTTCGTCCAGGCGGTACGAAGATGAAGTTTCGGCACCCACAACGAACCTGCTCGAGGAGATCATGAAGACCCACCTGGCTCGCACCGTCGCCACGCTCGCCGCCGCCGTCACGCTGCCGCTGGCGGCCCAGGCGCAGGGCACGGAAACCTGGAAGTTCGGCGCGGCCTTCTACGGCTGGGTGCCGGCGATCGGCGGCGACCTGACGCTGCCGAGCGGCGGCTCGTCGATCGGCGTCAGCATGGGCGAGGTGCTCGATTCGCTCGAGTTCGCGTTCATGGGCACGCTCGAGGCCAGCTACGGCAAGTGGGGCGTCTGGACCGACCTGGTCTACGCGAGCTTCGGCAACACGAAGGCGCTGGACCGCGACTTCAACGTCGGCGGCGTGATCCCGGGCAACGTCAGCGGCCAGTTCGTGCTCGACGTCAAGTCGTGGATCTGGACCCTGGCCGGCACCTACAACCTGCTCGACTCGGCCGAGAACAAGACCGACCTGCTGTTCGGCGCGCGCCTGCTCGACATGACGAACAAGCTGAACTGGACGCTGACCGGCAACGTCGGCGGCATCGGCATCCAGAACCCCGGCGCGGCGGAAGCCAGCATGGCGAACTGGGACGGCGTCGTCGGCATCAAGGGCCGCTTCATGTTCGGCGAGGGCCGGCGCTGGTTCGTCAACTACCTGGCCGACATCGGCACCGGCGAGTCGGACCTGACCTACCAGGGCATCCTCGGCCTCGGCTACGACTTCGGCTGGGGTTCGGTGCTCGCCGCCTGGCGCTACATGGGCTACGAGTTCGACGCGTCGAGCCACGTCCAGGACCTGAGCTTCAACGGCCCGCTGCTCGGGGTCGTGCTCCGCTTCTGACCGCGCCCGCCCGGCGCGGCGAGCGGGCGCAGCGCCCTCAACCCGCCGCCGGATAGAGCCCGCGCTCACGCGCGAACAGGCGCGTCAGGCCGAGCAGCGCGTCGAGGTTCGGCGTGGCGATCTGCAGCCGCTGCGCGATCTCGCGCACCACGGCCACGATCGCGTCGAGTTCGATCGGCCGGCCGGCTTCGACGTCCTGCAGCATCGACGGCTTGAAGCTGCCGAGCTTGCGCGTGATCGCATGCCGGTCCTCCGGCGACTGGTCCATCGCGCAGCCGATGCGCGCGCCGATCGCCGCGGCCTCCTGCATCACCGCCGAGCAGAAGCCGCGCACCAGCGGGTCGTCGAGCACCCGGTCGACCGGCGCGCCGGTGATCGCCGCGACCGGATTCATCGTCAGGTTGCCCCACAGCTTGTACCAGAGGTCGCGCTTGACGTCGGCCGAGACCGTGACCTCGAAGCCCGCGCCGCGCAACACCACGGCCAGGCGCTGCAGGCGCGCGCTGTCGCCGCCGCCGGGTTCACCGACGATCAGGCCGAGGCCGGCGCGGTGCTCGACCAGCCCCGGCTCCGGCACGGCCGCGCTGGCGTGCACGACGCAGCCCACCACCGCCGGCAGCGCAATCGCGGCCGCCGCGGCCCCGCC
>JAFLDG010000028.1 GCA_017302495.1 Burkholderiales bacterium | reverse complement strand
GTTCGCGCAGCAGCGCCGCCAGCGTGCGGCAGTTCGTCAGCGCCACCGGCGAGCCGCAGTCGACGACCGAACGCTCGCCGACGCTGCGCCGGCACGCCCGCTCGCACGCGGCCTGCTGCGCGAGCAGCGCCTTGGCGAAGGCGCAGAGGTGCGGGCCGTCGCCGCAGCCGGTGTTGCCGTCGGCCGCCGTCGCCGCAGATTCACTGGTCATCGCTTGCGGCCGCCGGAGTTTCAGGGACGGCGAACGACAACGCCCGGCCCATGGCGGCCGCTGGCCGCTCAGGGCCGACAACCGACGGCCGGACGGCTGTACTGGGCGGGCGGCGCGCGTCAGTCATCCGGTTCCGGCGCCCGGTCGCGCACCTGCAGCAGCAAGTCCTCCGCCGCGGTCTGGTCGGCGGCGAACATCACGCGCACCTGCGTGCCGGCCTCGCCGCTGCGGGCCGCGCGCTCGGCCTTGGCGAAGGCCGACGCGTCCTTGAAGGCCGGGAACTCGCCGAGCCGCTCGAGTTGCGCGAACGGCCGCACTGCATAGACGAAGTAGGGCATGTCGGTGGCGGCCGGCCGCCCGAAGCCACTGAGCGCCCCTTCCGGGGGCGCGAGCGGACCCGAGCTTTGGAGGCCTCATGTCAGAGATAGGACTTGGACAGCCGCCGCCGGCCCGGCACGGCCTTCTGGATGATGACGCCGCGCACCGCGGCCAGGTCCGGCAGCGGCCGCTCCGCCGGCTGCCCCGGCGCCGGGTTCAGCGCGCGCAGCACCCAGCCGCCGGCCGCGCCGCGACCCAGCTGGCGGAAGGTGAAGCCGTCGTCGAGTTCGGCGAGCACGAAGCTGCCGTCCTGCACCCGGCCGTCGGGTTCGATCACGATGATCTCGCCATCGTTGAACTCGGGCGCCATGTCGTGCCCGAGCACGCGCAGCGCGAACACCTCGCCGCCGCTGCAGCCGCTGTCCTCGTTCACGGCGTGACCTCGGCGTGCAGTTGCGCGGCCGGCACGCCGGCCGCGGCCAGTTCGCCGTGCAGCGCATCGACGAAGCCGCCGGGCCCGGCGATGTAGAACGCGCAGTCGATGTCGAACAGGTCGGCGCGCATCGCGGCCGCCATCTCGCGTGCGCCGCGCGCCGGGTCGTCGCTCGTGCTCAGCGTCGACTCGAAGTGGTCGAAGGAATCGGACCAGGCGCGCGTCTGGTTCGCGAGGAAGTGGCCGTCGGGCCGGGTCGCGAGCCAGAACAGCGCGATCGACGGCGCCGCGTCGAGCGACAGCGCGTGTTCGATCAGGCTCTGCACCGGCGCGAAGCCGGTGTCGCAGGCGGCGAAGACCAGCGGCAGCGTCTCGTCGGCGAGCACGAACTCGCCGTCCGGCCCCCAGACGGTGACCGCATCGCCGACCTTGACCGCGCCGGCGAACAGCCGCGCCGCGACCGGATCCGCCGCATCGCGCGGGACGTAGAAGTGCAGGTTGCGGTCGTCGCAGGGGCAGCTCGCGATCGGGTGCCGGGCGCGCACGCCCTCGCCCTGCGCGAGGCCGAGCATGACCCACTGCCCGGCGAGGAAGCGCAGGCGGTGGCTGCGCGGCGTCTGCAGGTGCAGCAACAGCGTGTCGGCCCCGAGCGGCCGCAGCGCGCGCACGGTGGTCACGAGCTGCTGCGGCGGGATGTCGGCCGGCCCGGCGGCCTCGAGCGTTTCGATCGTCAGCTCGGCGCTGGCCGCGGTGTGGGCGCAGGCGAGCACGTAGCCCTGCGCCTTCTCGTTCTCCGACAGCGCATAGTCGGTCGGCATCGTGCGCACGACCTGGCCCGAGGTGATCCGCACCTTGCACATGCCGCAGCTGCCGTTGCCGCAGCCGTAGTTGAGCTTCAGGCCCGCGCGCATGCCGGCCTGCAGCAGCGTGTCGTGGCCCTCCACGGTGAACTGGTGGCCGCTCGGCCGCAGCGTCACCTCGGCCGACACCACCTTCAGTACGTCGTCCATCACGTCCAGCACGTCGACGGGTTCGGTGGCCAGTGCCCGGGCCAGCCCGTCGTTCAGCTGGCGCTGCAGTTCGGGCAGCCGGGGGTCGGGGGAGTCGCAAGCCAGTTGCGCGAGCCGGTCGCGCAGCTCGAGCACCAGCGCGTGGTAGCGCTGCAGGTGGCGCTGGGTGTCGGCCAGTTCCTGGCCCTGCCGGAACAGCCGCTGCGCCAGCACCTCCTGGCTCGGCAGCAGCCGCTCGCGCACGCGCCGGCCGAAGGCCTCGTCGCGGATGCGGGTCACGCGCTCGAGCAGCCCGCCGGCTTCGAGCTGCGCCTGCGGGTACAGCCGCAGCAGCGCCTCGGTCGACACCAGGCCGTCGGCGAGTTCGATCTCGCCGGCGCGCACGCGCTGCTGCAGCGTCGCGCGCGGCACGCCGAGCAGCTGCGCCGCGCGCCAGATCGTGACCCACTGCGCCATGGCTTCAGGCTTTCATCGCCACGCGTCGTCCAGCGGCGTCGCGATCCGGTCGACGAAGCGCGCGCGGTACAGCAGCCGGGGCGCGGCCGGGTCGTCGGCGAAGCCGCTGCGGTCGTGCAGCACGTTGTGGCCGACCAGGCCCATGCCGGCCCCGAGCCGCACGCGCTGCACCCAGGGCGAGGTCGCGAGCAGCGCTTCCAGCGCGGCGACCGCGGCGCGCGTCGGCGCATCGTCCTTCCAGACGATGCTGCGCGTGCGTGCGGTGTAGCGCAGGTGCAGCCGGCCGTCGGCATCGATCGAGAACACCGGGCCGGCCTGCGCGGCGCGGGCGACGCCGGCGTCGTCGTCGCGCGCCGGGATCGTCATCGCGTCCGGCTGCATCAGCGCGCGGATGTGCGCCGGTGACGCATCGCGCAAGGCGAGGTAGGCCAGCTCCGGGTCGAGCAGCGCGTTCTCGCCGCCGGCGCGCGCCGGCCGTACGCCGTGCAGCACCATCGCGCGGATCGTGCGCTCGGCCGGGTGGTAGTAGCCGTCGGTGTGCCAGCGGATCGGCCGGTCGGTGTAGGGGATGAAGCCGCCGCGGCCGTCGCGCGCATCGCTGCGGTCGCTGACCGCGATCGGCGAGATGCCGTCGTCGTCGGCGAGCCAGTTCGCGTCGAGCCGGAAAACGCCGAGCTGCGCGCCGAGCCGGCGCGGCAGGCTGCGGTCGTCGACTCCTGCCGCCGTGCGGTAGAGCGCGCAGCCGCCGCGGCCGATCGCGCGCCGCAGCGCGTCGCGTTCGGCGGTCGTCAGCGCGCGGGCGTCGGCGACATCGACGACCAGGTCTTCCGCGCGCGCCGGGCGCAGCGCGAGCTTCCAGTCGCGCCAGCGCCGGTAGGTTCGGTCGTCGCCCAGCGCGAACGGCGAGCCCACAGCCGCCGGCGGTTCCATCGGCACCGCGGCACCCATGTCAATCGCCGGTGTGGGCCATGCGCCGCGCCCGCCGCGGCGCCGGGTCGTACAGGTCGCGCATCGAGCGCTGCACCACCGCCAGCGCCTCGGGCGCCTCGACCGCCATCACCTGGTCGATGACCCACAGCCGGTCCTTCGGCGGCAGCGTCGGCTCGAGCCGGCTGCCGAGGTAGCGCAGGAAGGCGAAGTCCGGCTGGAAGCCGAGCGTCGGGTCGGCGGCCTGCGGGTCGGCGCCGAACTCGGCGTAATGCGGCACGACCTCGTTCACCAGGTCGATGAAGCTGTCGGCATGCGGCGCCGCGCCGGCCGCCGGCGGGCCGAGCAGGTCGTCCTCGTTGCCGGCGAGCGTGCGCGCGACGTGGCGCACGAGCGCGGTGGTGAACTCGACCCGGGCCTCGCTCGTCAGCCGCGCCGCGGCGATGCGGTCGACCACCGCGATCAGGAACACCAGCACCTCGCGCAGGAAGGCGAAGTAGGGCGGCCCGGCGTCGATGTCGAAGTCCGCGCCGCGCATGCGCTTCAAGGTCTGCTGGCCGACGCGGAAGACGATGAAGGCCATCGCGCCCGCCTGCTCGGCCGGCGTGTGCGCGGCCCCCGGCCTGAACCAGGTGCTCTTGATGCGCATCGCGGGCGGCTGCGGCAGCGTGCTCATCGCGGTCGGCTCCGGTGCACCGTCAATACCCGCCCTTGCCGAGCGGCTGCGGCAGGCCGGCGACCTTGGCGCCCTGCTTGGCCGGGCCCACCGGGAACAGGTCGTACAGCGACTTGCTGTCGCAGCCGGGCATCGCCTCGGACAGGCCCTTGAGCATGTTGCGGAAGTTCGGCGTGTGGCCGTGCTCGCGGTACTCGTCGCGCAGGTAGCGCACCACCGTCCAGTGGTCGTCGGTCAGCGTCAGGCCCTCGGCCTGCGCGATCGCTTCGACCACCTCGTCGCGGTAGTCGGGCTCCAGCAGGTAGCCCTGGTCGTCGGTCTCCAGTTCCTCGCCGTTGACGGTGTAGCTCATCGCCGTGTGACTCTCCCTCGGTTCGGATCAGGCCGGTGCGCCGACGGCGGCGGCCGACTTGTGCGGTACGAACAGGCCGTAGCCGAAGCGCCGGCCGGCGCCGACGCCGTGCTGCTGCAGGGTCAGCGAGTCCGCCGCCGACAGGCCGTCGACCATGACCCCGTAGCCCAGCACCGTGCCGTCAGCGCCGCGCCGGGCCAGGCCGCAGATGACCCGGCCGACCACGCCGAGCGCGTCGAGTTCGGCCTGCACCGCGCGCAGGAAGCCGGCCTCGTCGTCGCCGTCGAGCGCCGCCACGCAGTGCGCATAGAGCGTGCCCCACGGCAGCAGCTCGCGGCAATGCGCGTCGCCGAGCCGCAGGCGGCCCTCGCCGAACGCCAGCTCGCGGCCGGCGAGGGCGGCGGCTTCGGGCGCCCGGCTGCGCGGCAGGCGCAGCGTCAGCCGCGTGCGCGCCGACAGCAGCGGCTCCGGGCCGCTGCGGGCCAGCTTCAGCGGATGCATGCCGACATCGGGCGTGACCGCGAGCCAGGGCAGCGCGGCGTCGATCGCGTCGGCCAGCGCACGGCGGTGTTCGGCCGGCAGCCGGCCGCCGGTGACGGCGAACGCGACGTCGAGCATGTCCGCCGGCATGGTCAAGGTTCCCGCCCCGGCTGCGTGGCGACCCAGCCAAGGATCGCGCGCGCCCAGGCCTCGGCGGTGACCGGGTCGATGTCGAACACGGTGAAGCGGCTGCCCTCGCGGATGCGGGTGCGCAGCAGCGGCAAGCCGCCGCCGTCGAATTCGATCTGCTGCAGTTCGATCTCCTGCCCGCCGAGCGGGGCGCGCAGTTTGGCCAGAGCGGTCAGGCGGGTCATGGAATCGGCCGTATTGAGCGCGGCCGGCCCCCGCGGCGTCCATACCCGGCACGGGGGACGGTGGAATAGCCCAAAGGGGGTATCCGGTTTACCAACGCGGGTGATAGGCGCTGGCGGGGCTTGCGGCGACGATTCGGCCCACTCGCGAAGAGCCGCCGGGCCCGTCCCGGCCACCCGCGGCGCCGGCCGGTCGGGTGGCCCGCACGGGGCCGACGCGAACCGCCGGCCCGACCAGGAGACACGCCGCATGGCCAAGAAGCCGCACCCCACGCCGATGCTCGACGAACTCGAGTCGGGCCCCTGGCCCAGCTTCGTCACGGGTCTGAAGCGCCTGGCGCAGGACAAGGACTACGTCGTCGACCTGCTCGGCACGCTCGAGACCAGCTACCGCACGAAGAAGGGCTACTGGAAGGGCGGCACGGTCGGCGTCTTCGGCTACGGCGGCGGCGTGATCCCGCGTTTCACCGAGCTGAAGAACGAGGACGGCAGCCCCGTCTATCCCGACGCCGCCGAGCTGCACACGCTGCGCGTGCAGCCGCCGCCGGGCATGCACTACACCACCGACGTGCTGCGCAAGATGGCCGACGTCTGGGAAAAGCACGGCACCGGCCTGATCGCCTTCCACGGCCAGAGCGGCGACATCATGTTCCAGGGCGCGAAGACGGCCGACGTGCAGGCCGCCTTCGACGAGCTGAACGAGATGGGCTTCGACCTGGGCGGCGCCGGCCCGGCGGTGCGCACCAGCATGAGCTGCGTCGGCGCGGCGCGCTGCGAGCAGAGCTGCTACGACGAAGCCAGGGCGCACCGGCAGGTGATCAACACCTTCGTCGACGACATCCACCGCCCGGCGCTGCCCTACAAGTTCAAGTTCAAGTTCAGCGGCTGCAGCAACGACTGCATGAACTCGATCCAGCGCGCCGACATGGCGGTGATCGGCACTTGGCGCGACAACATGCGCAGCGACGAGGCGCTGGCGCGCCAGTGGTTCGCCAAGCACGGCATGAACGAGCTGGTCAACGACGTGGTCGTGCGCTGCCCGACCAAGGCGATCCAGCTGAAGGAAACGAAGGACCTGCGCGCGGGCGACCACCTGACGACGGTGAAGGTCAGCGACACGCACGCGCTCGAGATCGACAACAAGGACTGCGTGCGCTGCATGCACTGCGTCAACGTGATGACCGGCGCGCTGGCGCACGGCACCGACACCGGCGCCACCATCCTGATCGGCGGCAAGCGCACGCTGAAGATCGGCGACCTGATGGGCACCGTGGTCGTGCCCTTCATGCCGCTGAAGACCGACGAGGACTACGAGGCGCTGGTCGAGCTGGGCCGCAAGGTGATCGACTTCTTCGCCGAGAACGCGCTCGAGCACGAGCGCACCGGCGAGATGATCGAGCGCATCGGCCTGGTCAACTTCCTCGAGGGCATCGGCCTGGACGTCGACCCGAACATGGTCGCCGCGCCGCGCACCAACCCGTACGTGCGCACCGACGGCTGGGACGACGAAGTCGCGAAGATCAACGCGAAGAAGCAGAAGGTCATCGACATCAAGGCCGCCTGAAGCCGCCGGAACCCTGGAGAGCACGACGATGGCCCATCGCACCCCGATCGAGAGCGGCGCCCCCGACAACAAGCCGTTCCTGCACCCGACGCTGCTGAAGAACTACGGCAACTGGAAGTACCACGACCGGCCGCGCCCCGGCGTGCTGCACCATGTCTCGCACAGCGGCGACGAGGTCTGGACGGTGCGCGCCGGCACCCAGCGGCAGATGGACGTGTACACGATCCGCAAGCTGTGCGACATCGCCGACACCTACGCCGACGGGCACGTGCGCTTCACGATCCGCTCGAACATCGAGTTCATGGTGGCCGACCCGAACAAGGTGGCGCCGCTGATCAGCGCGCTGCAGGAGAACGGCTTCCCGGTCGGCGGCACCGGCAACTCGGTGAGCATGATCGCCCACACCCAGGGCTGGCTGCACTGCGACATCCCCGGCACCGACGCCTCGGGCGCGGTGAAGGCGCTGATGGACGAACTGCACGAGGAGTTCGTCAAGGAGGAGATGCCGAACCGGGTGCACCTGTCGACCAGCTGCTGCGAGATCAACTGCGGCGGCCAGGCCGACATCGCGATCATCGTGCAGCACACCAAGCCGCCGAAGATCAACCACGACCTGGTGGCCAACGTCTGCGAGCGGCCCGCGGTGGTCGCGCGCTGCCCGGTGGCGGCGATCCGCCCGGCGCTGGTCAACGGCAAGCCGAGCCTGGAAGTCGACGAGAAGAAGTGCATCTGCTGCGGTGCCTGCTACCCGCCGTGCCCGCCGATGCAGATCAACGACCCCGAGCACAGCAAGCTGGCGATCTGGGTCGGCGGCAAGAACAGCAACGCGCGCGGCAAGCCGACCTTCATGAAGATGGTCGCGAGTGGCCTGCCGAACAACCCGCCGCGCTGGCCCGAGGTGAGCGCGATCGTGAAGAAGATCCTTTACACCTACAAGGCCGACGCGCGCTCGTGGGAGCGGTTGAGCGACTGGGTCGAGCGCATCGGCTGGCCGCGCTTCTTCGAGAAGTGCGACCTGCCGTTCACGAAGTACCTGATCGACGACTGGCGCGGTTCGCGGGCGAACCTGAACGCGTCGACGCACATCCGCTTCTGAGGCCGGGGCACCATGAAGCTGGCACTGATGGTCTCGGAGGGGCCGTACACGCACCAGGCCGCCGACACCGCGTGGAACTTCGCCGCGGCGGCGATTGCCAAGGGCCACGAGGTGATGCGCGTGTTCTTCTATCACGACGGGGTCTACAACGCGACCAAGCTCACCGAGCCGCCGCAGGACGACCGCCACATCGTCAACCGCTGGAGCCAGCTGAAGGAAGCGCACGGCGTGGACCTGGTGGTCTGCGTCGCCGCCGCGCTGCGCCGCGGCATCAAGGACGAGGTGCTGGCGCCGGGCTTCCGCATCAGCGGCCTGGGCCAGCTGGTCGACGCCGGCATCAAGGCCGACCGCACGGTGACCTTCGGCGATTGACGGGGAAGACGACGCGATGAAGAAGTTCATGTTCGTCAACCGCAAGCCGCCCTACGGCACGATCTACGCGCTGGAAAGCCTGGAGGTGGTGCTGATCGCCGCCACCTTCGATCAGGACGTGAGCCTGGTGTTCGTCGACGACGGCGTCTACGAGCTGGTCAAGGGCCAGGACACCAAAGGCACCGGCATCAAGAACCACAGCAAGACCTACCGTGCGCTCGACGGCTACGACGTCGAGAAGCTTTACGTCGACCGCGAGTCGCTCGAGGCGCGCGGCCTGACCGAGGGCGACCTGATCGTCGACGTCGAGGTGCTGTCCACCACCGCGATGGCCGACCTGATGGCCGAGCAGGACGTCGTTCTTTCCTTCTAGGCTCGCCATGCTGCACATCGTCAACAAGTCCCACACGCAGACCAGCGCGCTCGCCAGCTGCCTGCGTTTCGCCAAGGACGGCCACGCGCTGCTGCTGACCGAGGACGCCGTCTATGCCGCCACGGCCGCCGGCGCCGGCGGCTCGGGCCTGGCCGCGGCGGTCGAGCGGCTGCAGGTTCACGTGCTCCAGCCCGACGTCGAGGCGCGCGGCATGGCCGGCAAGCTGATCGACGGCGTCAGGTGCGTGGGCTACGACGGTTTCGTCGACCTGGTCGCCGAACACTCCACCAACCAATCCTGGCTGTGAAGCAGCTTTTCTGAGGAGACCTCATGTCCATCGAAGTCAACGGCGCCAGCATCGAAACCGACGAGGAGGGCTACCTGGTCAACCTGTCCGACTGGAGCGAGGACGTCGCGAACGAGATCGCCAAGGGCGAGAACGTCGAGATGACGCCGAACCACTGGGAGGTGGTCAACTTCCTGCGCCAGTACTACGACGAGTACCAGATCGCCCCGGCCGTGCGCGTGCTGACCAAGGCCATCGGCAAGCAGCTGGGCGAGGAGAAGGGCAACAGCAAGTACCTGTACGAGCTGTTCCCCTACGGTCCGGCGAAGCAGGCGTGCAAGATCGCCGGTCTGCCGAAGCCGACCGGCTGCGTCTGACGCCCAGCGCCGGAATGAGCGAGCAGCGCGCGCGGGCCGAGCGCCGGGCCGCTCCCAAGCCGGCCCGCGTCCCCTCGGGGGACCGCCCGACGTACTCGGCGGGCGAGGGGCTGCAGTGATGGCGCTGTCGCTGATCTATGCCGTGCTGTTCTACGTCGCGACGGCGGTCTTCGTCGTCGGCCTGGCGCTGAAGATCCGGCAGTACGCGCGCACCCCCGCGCCGCTGAAGATCCCGACCACGCCGGCGCCGACCACCACCGGCGGCGTGGTGCTGCGCCTGACGCGCGAGGTGGTGTTCTTCGAAAGCCTGTTCAAGTCCAGCAAGTGGACCTGGATCTTCGGCTGGATGTTCCACGCCGCGCTGCTGCTGGTGCTGCTGCGCCACCTGCGCTACTTCCAGGAGCCGGTCTGGACCCCGATCGTCTTCGTCCAGTTCTTCGGCACCTATGCGGGCTTCGCGATGGTCGCTGGGCTGCTGGGGCTGTGGGCGCGGCGCTTCCTGGTCGACCGCGTGCGCTGGATCTCGACGCCGTCGGACCACCTGCACCTGGCGCTGCTGCTGGCCATCGGCGTGTCCGGGCTGCTGATGCGCTTCGTCGCGCACCCCGACATCGTCGCGGTCAAGGCCTTCATGCTCGGCCTGATGCGCTTCGACATCCAGCCGCTGCCGGCGCAGCCGGTGCTGCTGCTGCACCTGACGCTGGTGGCGCTGCTGATGATCGTCTTCCCGATCAGCAAGCTGCTGCACGCGCCGGGCCTGTTCTTCAGCCCGACGCGTTACCAGAGCGACGACCCGCGCGAGTCGCGCCACCTCGCGGCGTGGGCCGCGGCGCTGGACAAGTCCTGACCCGCCCGCCATGGCCGCCGCCAAGTTCGAGACCCCGGCGCTGAAGCCCTATCCGGTGATCCCGCTGGTCGCCGAGGGCGCGATGGCGCACAGCAAGCCCTATGTCGCGCCGCCGAAGATCCAGGAGGCGATCGGCTTCCCCGGCGAGCTGACCGACGGCTGGCAGGACCGGGCCATCACGCGCATGGGCGAGCTGCTCGACAAGTACCGGTCCTTGCGCGTCTACATGGATGCCTGCGTGCACTGCGGCGCCTGCAGCGACAAGTGCCATTACTTCCTCGGCACCGGCGACCCGAAGAACATGCCGGTGGCGCGCCAGGACCTGATGCGCGGCGTCTACCGCCGCTACTTCACCTTCGCCGGCAAGCACTTTCCCAAGCTGGTCGGCGCGACCGACCTGACGAAGGACGTGCTCGACCAGTGGTGGAGCTACTACAACCAGTGCAGCGAGTGCCGCCGCTGCAGCGTCTTCTGCCCCTACGGCATCGACACCGCCGAGGTGACCATGGCCGCGCGCGAGATCATGGACGCGGTCGGCCTGGGCCAGAAGTACGCGAACGAGATCATCGGCAAGGTGCACCGCATCGGCAACAACCTCGGCATCCCGGGGCCGGCGCTGGAGGACACGCTGCTCGGCCTGGAAGAGGACACGAAGGCCGAGACCGGCGTCGACGTGCGCTTCCCGCTCGACGTCAAAGGCGCCGAGGTGCTGCTGGTCACGCCGAGCGCCGATTTCTTCAGCGAGCCGCACGTCGAGAGCCTGATCGGCTACGCCAAGGTCTTCCACGCCGCCGGCATCGGCTGGACGCTGTCTTCCAAGGCCAGCGAGGCCGGCAACTTCGGCCTGTTCATCGGCAACTACGAACAGCTGCGCAAGATCGCCTTGCGCATCCGCGACGCGGCGCTGGAACTCGGCGTCAAGCGCATCGTCGTCGGCGAGTGCGGCCATGCCTGGCGCGTGGCCTACAGCTTCTGGAACACGCTCGCCGGCATCGGCGCCGGCGCGAAGGACCCGTTCGCGGTCGAACTGCAGAGCCAGCTCGACGGCCGCTACCGGCAGCCGACGCACATCTGCGAGTTCACCTGGGACCTGATCCGGCGCGGCGCGCTGAAGTTCGACAAGGAGAAGAACGACGACCGCGTGATCACCTTCCACGATTCGTGCAACGTGGCGCGCGCGTCGCGCATGGGCGACAGCCCCGGCGGGCAGTTCGTGATCCCGCGCGAGATCATCCGGTCGGTGGCGAACCGCTTCGTCGACATGGCGCCGGGCACGATCCACGAGGCCACCTTCTGCTGCGGCGGCGGCGGCGGGCTGCTCACCGACGACCTGCTCGAGCTGCGCGTCAAGGGCGCGCTGCCGCGCATGGAGGCGCTGAAGCAGGTCGTCGACGGCCACGGCGTCAACTTCATGGCCACGATCTGCGCGATCTGCAAGGCGCAGTTCAGCAAGGTGCTGCCGTTCTACGGCTTCGACATGAGCATGGTCGGCGGCGTGCACCAGCTGGTGAGCCGGGCGATCCGCCTCGGCGAAACCCATTGAAACAAGGAATCCGCGATGTCCAGCGTTCCCACCGCGACCGAAGCCAAGCCGCTGACCTTCCGCCGCTTCAAGGACGGCGACCACAAGGTCCGCAACTGGCAGGCGGAGATTTTCGACGCCGACCACTCGCACAAGTGCCCGACCTATGTCCAGAGCACGCCGCCGTGCCAGGGCTCGTGCCCGTCGGGTGAGGACATCCGCGGCTACCTGAACATCGTGCGCGGCATCGAGAAGCCGCCCGCGGGCATGAAGTGGCAGGAATACGCCTGGCGCCGGCTGACCGAGGCCAACCCGCTGCCCAGCGTGATGGGCCGCGTCTGCCCCGCGCCCTGCGAGAGCGGCTGCAACCGCAACCAGGTCGAGGACTTCGTCGGCATCAACTCGGTCGAGCACTTCCTCGGCGAGTGGGCGATCGAGAACAAGCTCGCCTTCCCCAAGCCCGAGGCGAGGACGGGGAAGAAGGTGGCCGTGATCGGCGGCGGCCCGGCCGGCCTGTCGGCCGCGTACCAGCTCGCGCGCAAGGGCCACGACGTGACGATCTTCGACGAGCGCGCCGAGCTCGGCGGCATGATGCGCTACGGCATCCCGGGCTTCCGCACGCCGCGCACGGTGCTCGACGCCGAGATCCAGCGCATCCTCGACCTCGGCGTGGCCACGAGGATGAACTGCCGCATCGGCACCGACATCACGCTCGACGAGCTGAAGTCGCAGTTCGACGCGGTGTTCCTGGGCCTGGGCGCGCAGAGCGGCCGGCCGCTGCCGGTCGAAGGCAGCGACGCACCGAACGTCGTCACCGCGACCGCGTTCCTGAAGGCCTTCAACGACGGCCGCATGCGCCACGTCGGCAAGCGCGTGGTGGTCGTCGGCGGCGGTGACACGTCGATCGACGTCGCCACCGTCGCCCGCCGGCTCGGCCACATCGACCAGGTGCACGAGGGCGACCGGCCGGAGATGGCGATCGCCGGCCATGTCGCACACGACGTCGCAGCCGTCTCGGCGCGGCAGGGCGCCGACGTGACGCTGACCTCGATCTTCGCGATCGACAAGATGCAGGCGAGCAAACACGAGGTCGAGCACGCGCTCGCCGAAGGCATCGCGATCCGCGGCGGCTGGGCGCCGGTGGCGGTGGTGCGTGGGGCCGACGGCCGCGCGACCGCGCTGCGCGTCGCGAAATGCGAAGCGAAGATCGCCGGCGGCAGGCTCGACGTGAAGATGATCCCCGGCACCGAGGAGGACCTCGAGGCCGACCTGATCGTGTCTGCGATCGGCCAGGCGGTGGACTTCACCGGCCTGGAGAGCCTGAACAACGGCAAGGGCGCGATCGCCTCCGACAAGAACTACCAGGTGGCCGGCCAGCCGGGTCTGTTCGTCGGCGGCGACGTGGTGCGGCCGCACCTGCTGACCACCGCGATCGGCCATGGCGCGATCGCCGCCGACGGCATTCACCGCCACCTGCGCGGCGAGGCCCAGGACAAGCGGCCGAAGATCGACGTGCACGCCTTCGACCTGATGCGCAAGCTGGTCGAGAAGGGGCAGAAGATCACGGCGGTGACCGAGCCGCTGCGCGGCACCGACGCGAGCCCGGGCGCGATCCACAACTTCGAGAACCGCTCCGACCGCTACGTGATCCCGCACGACGAGTTGTTCCTCGGCCACTTCCCGTACACGCCGCGCAACCGGCGGCAGATCGTCACGCTATCGGCCGAACAGGCGCTGAACAACTTCGAGGAGCGCATGCTGCCGCTGCTGGAAGCGCAGGCGCAGGCCGAAGCCAAGCGCTGCATGAGCTGCGGCCTGTGCTTCGAGTGCGACAACTGCGTCGTCTACTGCCCGCAGACGGCCGTGTTCAAGGTGAAGAAGTCGCAGTCGACCACCGGCCGCTACGTCGACACCGACTACACCAAGTGCATCGGCTGCCACATCTGCAAGGACGTCTGCCCGACCGGCTACATCCAGATGGGCCTCGGGGAGTAGGCATGCGCTGGCTGGCGGCGGCCCTGATCGCGCTCGCGGCGGCTTCGGCCGGCGCGGCGGACGACGGCGGCCGCACGCCGAAGCCGGTGATCGCGAAGGCCAGGCCGGGCACGCAGTGCGTCGAGCCGCCCGAGGTCATGCGCCGGCTGCACATGTCGTTCCTGAAGCACCAGCGCGACGAGACGGTGCACGGCGGCATCCGCGGCGCCAAGCACAGCCTGAAGGCTTGCGTCGACTGCCACGCCAGCGCCGACACCGGCAGCGTCGCCAAGGCGCCCGGCGACTTCTGCAGCAGCTGCCACCAGTACGCGGCGGTGAAGATCGACTGCTTCGAGTGCCATGCGTCGAAGCCGTCGAAGCTCGCGCAAGGGAGCGCATCGAAGTGAGCCGCCGCGGCTTCCTCGGCATGGCCGCGGCTGCGCTCGGCGGCGTGATGCTCGCCCCGGGCATCCGGCTGATCGAGGTCGCGCAGGCGGCGCCGTCGGGCGGCGCGAACCCGGCCGCGCGCTGGGGCCTGCTGATCGACGTCAACAAGTGCGCCGAAGGCTGCAACGCCTGCGTGCAGGCCTGCAATGCCGAGAACGGGCTCGACCCGACGCCGACGCGCACCTCGGCGCAGTGGATCCGCATCGTGCAGGTCAAGGAGACGAAGACGAACCGTGCCGCGCAGCTGCCGGTGATGTGCCAGCACTGCGCCGAGCCGCCGTGCGTCGACGTCTGCCCAACCGGGGCGTCGTTCAAGCGCGCCGACGGCATCGTGCTCGTCGACCGGCACAGCTGCATCGGCTGTCGCTACTGCATGATGGCCTGCCCGTACAAGGCGCGTTCGTTCGTGCACGAGCCGCTGGCCGACCAGAAGGCCGACGTGCCGCGCGGCAAGGGCTGCGTCGAGAGCTGCACGCTGTGCGTGCACCGCCTCGATCGCGGCGAGCGGGTCACCGCCTGCGCCGAGGCCTGCGCGAAGGCCGGCCACCACGCGATCGTTTTCGGCGACCTGAACGATCCGGCGAGCGAGATCGCCAAGCGCGTGCGCGAGATCGGCACGCGCGCGCTGCGCGCCGACCTGAAGCTGAACACGGGCGTGCGCTACCAGGGGATCTGAGCTGATGCACGCCCCGGCCGAAACCCGCAACTTCTGGCTGCTCGCCGCGCTCGGCGCCGCGCTGACGCTGGCCGGCCTGGGTGCCGCGCACTTCATGGAGGAGCACGGCCACGTCGTCACCGGCATGGACAACCAGGTGGTCTGGGGCCTGCCGCACGTGTTCGCGATCTTCATGATCGTCGCCGCCTCGGGCGTGCTCAACGTCGCGTCGATCGGCTCGGTCTTCGGCCAGCCGGCCTACAAACCGCGCGCGCCGCTGTCCGGGCTGCTGTCGATCGCGCTGCTGGCCGGCGGCCTGATGGTGCTGATGCTCGACCTGGGCCGGCCCGAGCGCGTGATCGTCGCCGCCACGCACTACAACTTCAGCTCGGTCTTCGCCTGGAACGTGTTCCTCTACTCGGGCATGGTCGCGGTCGTGATGCTGTACCTGTGGACGATGTTCGAGCGCCGCTTCAACCGCTGGTCGCGGCCGGCGGGCATCGCCGCGCTGGTCTGGCGCTTCGTGCTGACCACCGGCACCGGCTCGATCTTCGGATTCCTGGTCGCACGCCAGGCCTATGGTTCGGCGCTGCTCGCGCCGCTGTTCATCGTGCTGTCCTTCGCCTGGGGGCTGGCGGTGTTCCTGATCGTGCAGGCGTCGATGTACGCCTGGAACGGGCGCGCGCTGGACGTCGCCATCCAGCGCCGGCTGGCGCGGCTGCTCGGCATCTTCGTCGCGGCATCGCTGTTCCTCGTCGCCGTCTACCACCTGACCAACGGCTACTTCGCGAAGCAGCAGGCCTTCCAGGCCTTCGTCCTGCGCGACGGTGGCGTCTTCCCGCTGCTGTTCTGGGGCGGCTACGTGCTGCTCGGCTCGCTGCTGCCGCTGGCGCTGCTGCTGCATCCGCGGCTCGGCGATGCGCGCGCGACGCTCGCGGCATCGGGGCTGGTCGTCGCCGGCGCCTTCGCCTGGCTGTTCGTCTTCATCATCGGCGGCCAGGCCTTCCCGCTCGAGATCTTCCCCGGCTGGCAGGTGTCCAGTTCGTTTGCCGACGGTGCGATCACGCACTACGTGCCGGCCTGGCCCGAATGGCTGCTCGGCATCGGCGGCCTGAGCGCGGCGTTCCTGCTGACGGTGGTCGGCGTGCGCGTGCTCGACTTCATGCCGCAGGACGACCTGGCCACGGCGCACTGACCATGGACCGCCTGCTGATCGCCGCCACGCACCGTTCGTCGGGCAAGACGACGGTCAGCCTCGGCCTGGTCGCCGCGCTGGCGGGGCGCGGCGTCGCGGTCGCGCCGTTCAAGAAGGGGCCGGACTACATCGACCCGATGTGGCTCGCGCTGGCGGCCGGCCGGCCGTGCCACAACCTCGACCCGTACCTGATGACGCCGGCGGCGATCCGCCGCTGCTTCGCCGACGGTGCACGCGGCGCCGAGCTGGCCCTGGTCGAAGGCAACCTCGGCCTGTACGACGGCATGTCGCTCGACGGCCGCGACTGCAATGCCGCGCTGGCGAAGCAGCTGCGCGCGCCGGTGCTGCTCGTGCTCGACGCGCGCGGCACGACCCGCGGCGTCGCGCCGCTGCTGCTCGGCTACCAGGCCTTCGACCGCGACCTGCGCATCGCCGGGGTGATCCTGAACCGCGTCGGCGGGGCGCGGCACGAAGCGCGGCTGCGCGCGGTGATCGAGGCGCACACCGACTTGGCCGTGCTCGGCGCGGTGGCCGAGGATCCGCGGCTCGGCATGGTCGAGCGCCACCTGGGTCTGGTGCCCTGCGCCGAGGTCGACGATGCGCGCGCGCGCATCGCGACGATCGGCCGCATCGTCGGCGCGCAGGTCGACCTCGACCGCGTGCGCGCGCTGGCCGCGTCGGCGCCGCCGGTGCGCTGGCCGACCCCGCGGCAAGCGCGCGCGGCGGCCGACCTGCGCATCGGCATCGCCCGCGACCGGGCGTTCGGCTTCTACTATCCGGACGACCTGGCCGCGCTGCGCGCCGCCGGCGCCGAACTGGTGCCGTTCGACACGCTGCACGACCGCGAGCTGCCGCCGGTCGATGCGCTGATCATCGGCGGCGGCTTCCCCGAAACCTGCCTCGACGCACTCGAGGCGAACCGGACGATGCGCACATCGATCCGCGATGCGATCGTCGGCGGCCTTCCGACTTATGCCGAATGCGGCGGCCTGATGTACCTGGCGCGCTCGATCCGCTGGCAAGGAAAGTGCGCCGAGATGGTCGGCGCGATTCCCGGCGACGTCGTGATGCACGCGCGGGCAGTCGGCCGCGGCTACGTGCACCTGCGCGAGACCGCGGCGATGCCGTGGCCCGGCGGCAGCGACGCGCTCGTGCGCGCGCACGAGTTCCACCATTCGAGCCTGGAGAGCGTCGACCCGGCCGTGCGCTACGCCTGGCGGATCGAGCGCGGCCACGGCATCGACGGCGAGAACGACGGCCTGGTCGTGCACAACCTGCTCGCGAGTTATGCGCACCTGCGCAGCATCGGCGGCACCGGCTGGGCAGCGCGCTTCGTGCGCTTCGTGCGCGCGCAGCGGCAGCGCCAGCCGGTCGATCGGCCGGCCGCGAGAATGGCCGCCTGAGGCCGGCGCGATCGGCAGACAGAGGAGACCAGGGATGAACGCCTTCACCGAGATGCCGGCGCTGCTGGCGGCTGCGCCGCCGCGGCGCGGCACGGTCTATCTGGTCGGCGCCGGCCCGGGTGATGCCGACCTGCTGACGCTGCGCGCGGCGCGGCTGCTCGCGTCGGCCGACGCGGTGGTTTACGACCACCTGGTCGGCGCCGACGTGCTCGCGCTGATCGGGCCGCAGGCCGAGCGCTTGTACGTCGGCAAGCAGCGCAGCCGGCACAGCCTGCCGCAGGCGCAGATCAATGCGCTGCTGGTGCAGCTCGCCGGCGAGGGCCGCGACGTCGTGCGGCTGAAGGGCGGCGACCCGTTCGTCTTCGGCCGCGGCGGCGAGGAGCTGCAGGTGCTGGCCGAGGCCGGCGTGCGCTTCGAGGTCGTGCCCGGCATCACCGCCGCCTGCGGCGTGGCCAGCTGCGCCGGCATCCCGCTCACGCACCGCGATTTCGCGCAGAGTTGCACCTTCGTCACCGGCCACCTGAAGGACGGCAGCTGCGACCTGGACTGGGTGGCGCTGACCCGTCCGCGGCAGACGGTGGTGATCTACATGGGGCTGTCCGGGCTGCCGTCGATCTGCGGGCAACTGATCGCGCACGGCCTGCCGGCCGACTGGCCGGCGGCGGTGGTGGCGAACGGCACGCTGCCGACGCAGCAGGTGGTGGCGGCGACGCTCGCGACGCTGCCGGAAGCGGTGGCGCGAGCCGGGCTCGGCTCGCCGTGCCTGACCATCGTCGGTGAAGTCGTGCGCCTGCGCGAGGCGCTCGCCTGGAACGCGAAGGGCGCGGTGTCGGTGGACGCGGCGCCCGCGCTCGGACGCGCGCGCGCGCTGCGACAGGCGCTCCAGAGCGCACCTCCCGCGGGCGTCGACGCGCGGCTGGTGGCCTACAACCAGCTGCTCATCGAGCTCGACTCCACCGTGAACCTGGCGGGCCTCATCGCCAACGTGCACCCGGACAAGGTGGTGCGCGAGGCCGGCGAGTCCTGCGAGCGCGACGTGCGGGCGATGGTCACCGAGATCAACCTCGACCGCGGCCTGTACGACGTGGTGGGCGCGGCCGACCCCGCTGGCCTCGACGCCGACGCCCAGCGCTTCCACTTCAAGGTGCAGCGCGAGTTCCGCCGCGCGGGCGTGGACAAGGACGACGCGACCCGCGCCAAGCTGCGCGAGCTCGACGCCAAGATGGTGGAGATCAGCCAGACGTTCTCGCGCAACATCCGCGAGGGCACGGCCAAGGTGAGCTTCGACCCGGCCGAGCTCGAGGGGCTCCCGGCGGACTTCCTGGCCAACCACCAGCCCGGCGCCGACGGCAAGATCGTGCTGACCACCGACTACCCGGACTACTTCCCGGTGCAGAGCTACGCCAAGCGCGAGGACACGCGGAAGAAGCTGGCCATGGCCTTCCTCAACCGCGGCTACCCGGCCAACCAGGCCGCGCTCGGCACGCTCCTGTCGCTGCGCAGCGAGTACGCCAAGCTCCTCGGCCAGCCCAGCTGGGCCCAGCACCTGGCCTCCGACAAGATGGTCGGCTCGGCCGCGGCGATCGAGAAGTTCATCGGCGACATCTCGCGGATCGCGCGGCCGCGGATGGACCGCGAGCTCAAGGAGCTGCTGGCGCGTAAGCGCAAGGACGTGCCCAAGGCCAAGGCGATCGAGCAGTGGGACCGCTTCTACTACGTCGATCGGGTGCGCCAGGAGAAGTATGGCTTCGACGCGCAGGTGGCGCGGCCGTACTTCGAGTACACCCAGACGCTGGCGGGCATGCTCGCGCTCTACGGCGAGCTGTTCGGCGTGGAGATGCGGCGCGTGGATGCGCCCGTGTGGCACGAGAAGGTGCACGCCTACGAGCTGCTGGAGGGCGGCCAGGTGATCGGCCGCTTCTACCTCGACATGCACCCGCGCGAGGGCAAGTACAACCACGCCGCCATGTTCCCGGTGGTCACGGGCCTCGCGGGCGGTGCGCTTCCCCAGGCCGCGCTGGTCTGCAACTTCCCGGACCCGGCCGCCGGCGCGGGCCCGGCGCTGATGGAGCACAGCGACGTGACCACGCTGTTCCACGAGTTCGGTCACCTCATCCACCACTTGCTGGCCCGCAGCTCGAGCTGGGTGAACCTCAGCGGCATCAACACCGAGTGGGACTTCGTCGAGGCGCCCTCGCAGCTGCTCGAGGAGTGGACCTGGGACCACGCCGTGCTGAAGCGCTTTGCGCTCCACATGGAGACCAAGGCGCCCATCTCGCCCGAGCTGGTGACCAAGCTCCGTACGTCCGCCGAGTTCGGTAAGGGTACCCACGTGATGCGGCAGGTGTTCTACACGGCGATGTCGTTCTTCCTCCACGCCCAGGACCCGACCAAGCTCGACCTCGACAAGGCCACGGCCGACATCGGCAAGAAGTACAGCCCGTACCCGGAGGTCCCCGGGACCCACCTCTACGCGGGCTTCGGCCACCTCGAGGGCTATAGCTCGATGTACTACACCTACCAGTGGTCCTTGGTCCTCGCGAAGGACATCTTCACGCGCTTCGAGAAGGCGGGCCTGCTCGACTCGGCCACCGCGCGCGACTACCGCGAGAAGATCCTGAAGCAGGGCGGCCGCAAGGACGCCAAGCTCCTCGTCTCGGACTTCCTCGGGCGCGACTCCAGCCTCGAGGCCTACAAGAAGTGGCTGGAGCGTAACTGAGTGACACGCCTGCCGAAGCCTGGCCCCCGGTCCGGGTTTGTGTTATCCGACGCCAAGGGCTGCGAGTTCCATGAGCAATGACCAAGGTAAAGGTGGCTCGCCCACCGATGACCGCACGATCCTCGACCCGCTGAACGCCGAGGAGCTCAAGGCCCTCCGAGAGGCTCGCGAGCGCTTCCAGAAGAACGCCAAGAGCGCGATCGGCCCCGACGCCGGCGAAGATCTGGGTGATGCGCCGACGCGCTCGGTGGGCGCGCTACCCGCGTTCGACAAGCCCGGTCCGGCGCTCTCGTCTCTGGGCGGCAACGCCAAGCTGATGCCGGATCCCAAGCCGCTCACGCCGCAGGGCGCGAGAATCGCCGCGCCCGGACCGCACGGACCGCCGCCGAGCGGAGGCATCGTGCAGGTCCCGGGGCCCGCCCCGCACGGACCGGGGCCCGGACCCCAGCAGGGCTTCGGCGAGAACACGCTGATGTGGATGGCGCCGGTGAAGGTCGAGCAGGCCCAGATCATCCCCGAGCGCGGCGCGGCCGCGGCCTCCGGCATGATCCCCACGATCGTCCCGCCCGAGACCAAGAGCCGCAAGCTCATGCGCTACGGCATCGCGGCGGTGATGGGCGTGGTCGTCGCGCTCGGCGCCGCGTGGTTCATGTTCGGCAGCGGAAAGCCGGGCTCACTCGAGCTCACGACCAACCCGGCCAAGGCCGAGGTGTGGATCGACGGCAAGTCGCAGACCGTCACGACCCCCATGAAGGCCACGCTGCGCCCCGGCTCGCACACCATCCAGCTGAAGCTCGCGGGCTTCCAGGACGAGTCGTTCACGGTCGAGATGGAGGAGGGCGGCAAGCTCCCGCTGCGCCACATCGAGCTCACGCCGATCAGCAACCCGGGGCTCATGACCGTGTCGATCGAGGTGCAGCCGGTGGCTGCCAACATCACGGTCAACGACAGCACGTTCAACGGCAAGAAGGCCGTGAAGGTGGCCAACCTCGACCCGAACAAGGTCAACAAGATCGTCGTCGAGGCCGGTGGCTACGCCAAGATCGAGAACGAGATCCCGGCCGGCAGCCTCAAGGGCAGCTACAACTTCATCCTGCAGTCCAACGACGGGAACTGACGGCGTGAGCCTGGTGCTCGAGGCCGGCGGTCACCGGCTGCTCCTGGAGCGCCCCGACAACCTCGAGGACGACGGCTACCAAGCGCGCGGCGGCGGCGACGCCAAGCCGTACTGGGCTTTCCTGTGGGCCAGCGCCCACGCGCTCGCCCGAGCCATCCTCGAGGGCCCGGATCTGTCCGGCCGCCGCATCATCGAGATCGGCGCCGGTCTCGGGCTCTCCGGCCTCGCCGCCGCGATGCGAGGCGCGCACGTCGTGTCGACCGACATCCGACCCGAGGCGGTGCGGCTCGTCGCCGAGAATGCCGCCCGCAACGGGCTGACCGTGGACGCGCGGGTCGTGGACTTCTTCGCGCCCCCCGCGGACCTGGGCCTGTACGACGGAGTGCTGGCGGCGGACGTCATCTACAACGACGGCATGCTGGCGGGCGTCATGCGCTTCATGCGCGCGCACCTGGCGCCGGGGGGCCTCGGCTGCCTCACGGACCCGTACCGCATCATGCCGGTGGGCGTGCAGGGCGCGGCGCGTATCAACGGCCTCGAGGTCGCGGCGCAGCCGCTGGCCTCACCCGGTCCGCCGGTGCTGATGTATGTGCTCCAGCGGCGACCATCGGCTCTGATGGTGGCAGACCCGGGCAGCGGCGCCGCGGAGGCACCCGTACCCGCGCGCCGCGGCCGCCGCG
>JAFLDG010000279.1 GCA_017302495.1 Burkholderiales bacterium | reverse complement strand
TGGTGGTCTTGCCGTGCGGTGCCATGTCGGCGCCGCGCGCGCGTGCAAAACCCTGCATCCACTGCAGGTTGGCCGCAAGCGCGTCGCGCCGAATCACCGCCAGCGGCAGCGGCAGGTCGCCGCGCAGCAGGTTCCAGCCGCGCGCGGCGATCGCGTGGCGCCGCAACGGCGGCTGGTCCTGCGGCCAGCCCTTCGTGCCTGCGCCGCCGATCGGCGGGTCGATGAGATCGTCGGCGTTCATCGCCGCCACGGTACCAGCGAGGCCTACCCCGCGCCTAGGGGGAATCAGGATGGCACGGGCCGGCGCGGCCATCGATCATCCGCGCGCCGTGCCTCGGCGACCCGACGTTGGAGACTCCCCGCATGAAGCCCCACTCGATCCTGCCGGCCCCGCTGCTGGCCCTGGCCCTGCTCGCGCCGCACGCGCCGGTGCCGGCGCAGCCGAAGCCGGTCGAGCTGCGCTACACCAGCGGCGCGCCGCCGAAGGGCAATCCGTGGGTGACGCAAATCGAGCGCTTCGTCGCGGCCGTCGACGAGGAGAGCAAGGGCGAGGTCAAGGTCCAGCCGTTTTTCGCCTCGCAGCTCGGCAGCGAGCAGGACACGGTGCAGCAGCTGGCGCGCGGACGCATCGACTTCGGCGGCTTCTCCACCGGCTCGGTGGCGCTGGTCGTGCCCGAGATGGCGTTGCTGTCGGTGCCGGGCTACTTCGACAGCCTGCAGCAGCAGGACTGCGTGCTCGACCAGCACCTGATCCCGCTCGTCACCGAGCTGTTCGACAAGAAGGGCGTCAAGTTCCTCGGCTGGGGCGAGATCGGCGCGATCGACCTGTTCGGCACCAAGCCCTTCGCCACGCCGAAGGACCTGAACGGCGTCAAGGCCGCCGCGTACGCGAGCAAATCGCAGATGGTGACCTACGCCTCGCTCGGCGCGACCGCGGTCCCGCTCGGCCTGCCGGAGTGGATCCCGGCGTTCCAGACCGGCATGGTGCAGGTGGTACAGACGCCGATCACCTATGCGCTGCCGTCGGGCCTGACCAAGGTGGCGCCGGTGGCCACGCGCTGGGGCATGGTCGACACGCCGGCCTTCAACCTGATGAACAAGGCCAGCTTCGACCGCTTGAGCAAGCCGCACCAGGAAGCGGTGACGCGGGCCTATGCGCGCACGCCGTCGACGCAGCTGCGCAGCGAGGTCCGCGGCTTCGAGAGCACGCTGTTCGGCATGTTCGAGAAGGCCGGCGGCCAGATCGTCACGCCGAATGCGGACCAGCGGGCCGCGTGGCTGAAGACCCTCGCGCCGAACCAGCAACGCATCGCCGACGAGATCGGCGGCAGCGCGAAGCAGATGCTCGCGCTGATGGAGGCGGGGCGCAAGGCCTGCCCGAAGTGACGGGCGCGCCGGCCGCGCCGGCACCGGCCGGCGCGAAGGCCCTGGTCGACGGCTGGCATCGGGCCGAGTGCGTGATCGCGGTCGCCGCGTTCGGCTTCATCGCGATCGTGCTGATCGCCGACGTCGCCGGCCGCGAGCTGCTGACGCCGGTCTTCAAGGCGCTCGGCATCACCCAGTCGGCCGGCGTCTACGCGGCGCAGAAGATGAGCGTCTACGCGCTGGTGGTCGGCAGCTTCTGCGGCATCGGCATCGCCACCGCCACCGCGAGCCACCTGCTGCCGCGGATCGGCTTCGGCTGGGTGCCCGAATCCTTCGGGCCGACGATGAACCGCATCGCCGACCTCGTCACCGGCGTCTTCTTCTGCGGCGTCGCCTGGTACGGCTGGGTCTACGTGCAGTCGTCGATGCAGGCGGGGCTGCGCGCGCAGGCCTTCGACATCCCGATCTGGCCGATCCAGGCGGCGATTCCCGCCGGCTTCCTGTCGGCGGCGGTGCGCTACTTCTTCTACGCCGCCTGGCCGTCGCTGCGACCGCTGCCGCCCGAGTACCAGGAATGAGCGCCGCGCGGCCGCTCCGAAGGCGCTCGCGCCCCCTCGGGGGGCCGGACCGAAGGTCCTGGGGGGTCAAGTGACCCCGAAGGTGCGCGCTTGACCGCCTTCGCGCTGGTCGCGCTGGTGCTGGTACTGCTGCTGCTGCGGCAGCCGCTGGTCGTGATCCTGCTCGCGATCGCCGCCTTCGTGCAGCTCGCCTGGGGCCGTGGCCAGCTCGACTACATCCTCGAGGACATGTGGGTCGCGCTCGACAAGGAGCTGATCCTGTCGATCCCGCTGTTCATCCTGTGCGGCAACGTGATGACGCTCGGCTCGACCGCGAAGCGGCTGATCCGCATCGTCGCCGCGCTGACGCGGCCGCTGCCGGGCGGGCTGGCGGTCGCGGCGATCCTGAGCTGCGGCGTGTTCGCGGCGATCTCCGGCTCGTCGATCGTGACGATGCTCGCGATCGGCACGGTCATGGTTCCGGCGATGCGCGCCGCCGGCTACGACAACCGGTTCACGCTCGGCACGATCATGTCCGCCGGCACGCTCGGCATCGTGATCCCGCCGTCGATCCCGATGATCCTGTACGGGCTGGTCACCGAGGCCTCGGTGGTCGACCTGTTCCTCGCCGGCGTCGGGCCGGGGCTGCTGATCCTGCTGGTGTTCTCGGCCTACGCGCTGTGGGCGAACCGGCGCATGCCGGCGCAGGCCTTCGACGCCGCCGAGTTCGTCACCGCCTGCCGCGAAGGCGTCTGGGCCGCCCTGCTGCCGGTGATCCTGCTCGGCGGCATCTACAGCGGCTACTTCACCGCCACCGAAGCGGCCGCGGTCGCGCTGCTGTACGCGCTGGTGATCGAGGTCCGGGTGCACAAGGAGATGCGGCTGAAGGACTTCTACCGCGTGGTGCTCGACCAGAGCAAGCTCGGCGGTTCGCTGTTCCCGGTGCTGGCCGTGGCCCTGAGCCTGAACATCGTGCTCGTCGAGCACCGCGTGCCGAGCCAGCTGGTCGAGTTCGTCCAGGGTTTCATCTCGAGCCCGCTGATGTTCATGCTGCTGGTGAACCTGCTGCTGCTCGGCGTCGGCTGCCTGATGACCACCGGCGAGGCGATCCTGATCCTCGCGCCGCTGCTCGCGCCGCTGGCCGAGAGCTACGGCTACGACAAGGTGATGTTCGGCATCGTCATGATCCTGAACCTCGAGATCGGTTTTCTCACCCCGCCGGTGGGGCTGAACCTGATCGTCGCGATGTCGGCCTTCAGGCAGCCGTTCGGGCTGCTCGTCCGGGCGGCGGTGCCGTTCATCGGGCTGCTGCTCGTCTGCCTGGCGCTGGTGGTCTGGCAGCCCGGGATCGCGATGCTCTTCGTCGACGGCAAGCCCGGCTGAAGGCAAGATGGCCGCGCCCGACCCGCCCGCTGGAGGCCCCCGATGAGCGTCACCAACCCCCCGCCGCACGGCCCGCTGTCGCACCTGCGCGTGCTCGACCTGTCGCGCGTGCTCGCCGGGCCGTTCGCGACGCAGAACCTGGCCGACATGGGCGCCGAGGTGATCAAGGTCGAGCGCCCCGGCGCCGGCGACGACACCCGCGGCTGGGGCCCGCCCTTCGTCAAGGCCGAACCCGGCGCGCGCGGCGACTCGGCCTACTTCCTGTCGGCCAACCGGAACAAGGAATCGATCACCTGCGACATCGCCACGGCCGAAGGCCAGGCGCTGATCCGCCGGCTCGCCGCGGTCAGCGACATCGTGGTCGAGAACTACAAGGTCGGTACGCTCGCGCGCTACGGCCTGGCCTACGAGGACCTGCAGGCCCTCAACCCGCGGCTGATCTACTGCTCGATCACCGGCTTCGGCCAGACCGGCCCGTACGCGCCGCGGCCCGGCTACGACTTCGTGTTCCAGGGCATGGGCGGGCTGATGAGCATCACCGGCGTGCCCGACGGCGAGCCCGGCGCCGGGCCGATGAAGGTCGGCGTGGCGGTCGCCGACCTGATGACCGCGATGTACGCGACGGTCGCGATCCTGGCCGCGGTCGAGCAGCGCCGGATCAGCGGCACGGGGCAGCACATCGACCTCGCGCTGCTCGACAGCCTGATCGCGCTGACCTCGTTCCAGACGCTGAACTGGTTCGTCTCCGGCGAGGTGCCGCAGCGCCTGGGCAACGGCCATCCGAACATCGTGCCGTACCAGGTGTTCGCCTGCCGCGACGGACACCTGATCCTGGCGGTGGCCAACGACAGCCAGTTCCGCAGCTTCTGCCGCGCGGTCGGCAAGCCCGAATGGGCCGACGACGAGCGCTTCGCGGTCGGCGCGGCGCGCAGTGCGCACCGCAAGCTGCTGTGCGACCTGATCGCCGGGTTGATGCTGGCCCGCACCAAGCACGAGTGGATCGAGCTGCTCGAGGCGAACAACGTGCCCTGCGGCCCGATCAACACGATCGACCAGGTCTTCGACGACCCGCAGGTGCAGCACCGCGGCATGCGGGTGCCGATGCCGCACCCGGCCGGGCCGATCTCGCTGCTGGCGAGCCCGCTGCGCTTCTCGGCAACCCCTGTGCGCTACGACTTGCCGCCGCCGCTGCTGGGCGAACACACCGACGCGGTGCTGCAGCGGCTGCTCGGCCTGCGCCCGGACGAGATCGCCGGCCTGCGCGCGCGCGGCATCGTCTGAACGCCCCCGGCCCGCTCGGCCACCGGGCGTGCCGGAGCGATGGCGCCGGACGCTTCGTCTAACATCCGGACCGCAAGGGAGATGCCAGGTCCGGCAGGACGATAGACGACGATGAACGATGGGCCTGCGCTCGTGCTCGCGCTGACGGTCTGGGTCTACTGGTTCTGCGTCGGCGCGATGTCCGTCCGCGTGCGCCGCCGCACGCGCAAGCTGGCCGGCATCGTGCCGAGCCAGCGCCTCGAACAGTGGATGGGCCTGGTCTGGGTGCCGGTCGTGCTGGCCTGGATGGTGCTGCCGTTCCTGGCCGCCACGCGCGCCGGCGGCCCTTTCGCCCTGCCGGAGCCCGCCCTCGGCGCGCCCTGGTTCGGGTTGCGCGTCGCGGCGGCCGCGCTCGGGCTGGTGTGCCTGGGCTTCAGCATCCAGGCCTGGCGCCGCATGGGCCGGAACTGGCGCATGGCGGTCTCGCCGGGCGAAAGGACCGAGCTGGTCACCGGCGGCCCGTTCGCGCGCGTGCGCCATCCGATCTACGCGCTGAGCATCGCGCTGATGCTGTGCAGCGTGGTGATCGTGCCCACCGCGCCGATGCTGGGCGTCGCGGCCGTGCACGTCGCGCTGATGCTGGTGAAGGCGCGCAACGAGGAGCGTTTCCTGGCCGGCGTGCACGGCGCCGTGTACGACGACTACTGCCGGCGCACCGGCCGCTTCGTGCCGCGCCGGCGCGGTCGGACATCGTGATGCCCGAGCCCGGCCCGGCCGTCGCCGAGCGGCTGAACCTGTTCCAGCGCCAGATGCGGCGCTGGCGCGAGTTGCATCCGTACAACCCGGTGCACGTGCTGCGCATCGCCGCGCCGCTGGAGCTGCCGCGGCTGCGGGCCTGCCTCGCGGCGCAGCTGCAGGCCGCACGCCTGGGCGAACTGGCGATCGATGCGCG
>JAFLDG010000278.1 GCA_017302495.1 Burkholderiales bacterium | reverse complement strand
AAGGCCGCACCCCACGTGACGCCGCGGCCGACGCCCTCGCGCAGGCACTGGTCCACGCTCTGGTCGCGGCCTCCTGATCGACGCCCGCAGCGACGTTCGGGGCGCAGCCCGCCGCCGCGTGCGCCGTCAGGCGCCGGCGTTCGCAACGCCCGCCGCACGCGCCTGCCGGTCCGCGTGGTAGCTCGACCGCACCAGCGGGCCGACGGCGGCGTGGGTGAAGCCCAGCGTCGCCGCCTCGCGCTCGAACATCGCGAAGGTGTCCGGATGGACATAGCGCAGCACCGGCAGGTGATGCCCGCTCGGCGCCAGGTACTGGCCGATCGTCAGCATGTCGATACCGTGCGCCCGCATGTCGCGCATGACCTGCACGATTTCATCGTCGGTTTCGCCGAGGCCGACCATCAGCCCGCTCTTCGTCGGCACGCCGGGCACCGCCTGCTTGAAGCGCTGGAGCAGGCTCAGGCTGAAGGCGTAGTCCGAGCCTGGGCGCGCCTGCTTGTACAGCCGCGGCACCGTCTCGAGGTTGTGGTTCATCACGTCCGGCGGCGCGGCCTTCAGGATGTCGAGCGCACGGTCGAGCCGGCCGCGGAAGTCCGGGGTCAGCACCTCGATCTTCGTCGCCGGCGACAGCTCGCGCACGCGCCGGATGCACTCGACGAAGTGCGCCGCCCCGCCGTCGCGCAGATCGTCGCGGTCGACGCTGGTGATCACGACGTAGTTCAGCTTCAGCGCGGCGATCGTCCTCGCCAGGTTCAGCGGCTCCTCGACGTCGAGCGGGTCGGGCCGGCCATGGCCGACGTCGCAGAACGGGCAGCGCCGCGTGCACTTGTCGCCCATGATCATGAAGGTCGCCGTGCCGTTGCCGAAGCACTCGCCGATGTTCGGGCACGAGGCTTCCTCGCACACGCTGTGCAGCCGGTGCTCGCGCAGGATCTGCTTGATCTCGTAGAAGCGCGTGCTCGGGCTGCCGGCCTTGACGCGGATCCACTCCGGCTTCTTCAGCGCCGGCGCCGCGACCACCTTGATCGGGATGCGCGCGGTCTTGGCCTGCGACTTCTGCTTCGCAGCCGGATCGTAGGCGCCGTCGGGCGGTGGAGCGATGGACATCGAGGTCTGCGTCATCGGGACAGCCGGGCCGCCAGCCGGCGGCCGAGGTGGCCGGCGGCGGTGTCCCAGTCGGTGGCGACGCCCAGTGTAGCGAGGTCCACTGTGCGCAGCCCGGCGTAGCCGCAGGGGTCGATCCGGCCGAAGGGCTCCAGGTCCATCGCGACGTTCAGCGCGACGCCGTGGTAGGCGCAGTGATTGCTCACCTTGATGCCGAGCGCGGCGATCTTGCCCAGGCCGCGGAACGGATCGCCGGGCACCGACGGACCGGCCAGCGCCGCATGGCCGAAGGGGTCGGCCAGGCGTACGTAGACGCCGGGCGCCCCGGCCACGCGGTGGCCGGTGACGCCGTAGGCGGCCAGCGTGCCGAGCACCGCCTCCTCCAGGCGATAAACGTACTCCTTGACATAGATGCCGAGCCGCCGCAGGTCGACCAGCGCGTAGGCCACCACCTGCCCGGGGCCGTGGTAGGTCACCTGGCCGCCGCGATTGCTCTGCACGACCGGGATGGCGCCGGCATCCAGCACATGCTGTGCCCGGCCGGCCACGCCCTGCGTGAAGACCGGGTCGTGCTCGACGAGCCAGATCTCGTCGGCGGTCTCCGCGTCACGGGCCTCGGTGAAGGCCTGCATGCGCTGCAGGGTCTCGGCATAACCGCGCCGCCCCAGCGGCCGCAGCCGCGGCGCGGCGCCGGCCTCGGCCACTACAGCACCACCTTGACCAGCGGATGGGCGCTGAGCGCACGGTACAGGCCGTCGAGCTGCTCGCGGCTGGTCGCGGTGATCGTGATCGTCAGGCCGAGGTAGTTGCCGGCCCGGCTCGGCCGCCGTTCGACCGTGGCCGGGTCGAAGCCGGGGTCGAACCGCCGCGCGAGCGCGACCACCGCCTCGACGAAACCGTCGGCCTGCGCGCCCATCACCTTGATCGGGAAGGCGCTCGGATACTCGATCAGCGACTCGGGGCTGGTGGCCATGGGTCCCGTTCGGCAGGCCGCCTCAGATCGACTGTTCGACCTTGGCCCGCTGGTAGGCCTCGTACAAACGGGCGTAGACCGGCCCGGGCTTGCCGCGCAGCGCGCCGTGGCCCACCGCCTCGCCGTCGAGCCTGGTCACCGGCAGGATCTCCTTCGTCGCCGAGCTGATCAGCACCTCGTCGGCCGAGCGCACGTCGGCCTCCGGGATCGGACGCAGGTTGTAGGCGATGCCGCACTCCTCGCACAGTTCGTGCAGCAGGTCGACGCGGATGCCCTCGAGCACGTGCTCGCTCTTCGGCGGCCCGAGCAGCGCACCCTCGTGCACGACCCAGACGTTGCTGCCCGAAGCCTCGGTGAGGAAGCCGTCGCGGAACATGATCGTCTCGACCGCGCCGTGGTCGGCCGAGAGCTGCCGCGCGAGCACGTTGCCGAGCAGCGAGACGCTCTTGATGTCGCCGCGCTCCCAGCGGAAGTCGCGCGCGCTGGTGCAGGCCACGCCGTGGTGCCGCTGCTCGGCCGTGGGCGGCTTCATCGGGTTGACCATCATGAACACGGTCGGCTCGATGTCGGGCGGCATGACGTGGTCGCGCGGTGCGACTCCGCGCGTGACCTGCAGGTACACCGTCTGGTCCTGCACGCCGGTTTCGGCGGCCAGCCGCCGCACCAGCTCACGGCAGTGGGCCAGCCACTGCTCGCGCCCGTGCGGATTGCGGATGCGCACCTTGGCCAGGCTGCGTTCGAGGCGCGCCATGTGCTCGTCGAAGCGGAACAGCCGCCCGCCATAGACCGGCACCACCTCGTAGACGCCGTCGCCGAAGACGAAGCCGCGGTCGAGCACCGACACCTTCGCGTCGCACAGGCGCGAATACTCGCCGTTCAGGAAGCAGGGATGAGTCGGCAGCGCGGCAGTCATGGCGGTTTGCCTCCTACTGGATCCAGAGCCGGAACGCATCCCAGGTGCGACGCAGCAGCCCGGCCAGCGGCACCGCTTCCAGCGCCACCAGCGGCACGCTGCGCACCACGCTGCCGCCGGCGGTGCTGACGGTGACCGTGCCGAGCCGCTGGCCTTGCGCGACCGGCGCCACCAGGGGGTCGGTGCGTTCGATGCGGGTCTTCAGCTTGTCGCCTTCGCCCTTCGGCACGGTGACGTACAGCGCGCCGGCAATGCCCAGCCGCAGCTGCGGCGCCGTGCCCTTCCAAACCGGCACCGTCGCCACCGCCTGGTCCTTCTCGAACAGCCGCACCGCGTCCCAGGCGGCGAAGCCCCAGTTCAGCAGCTTCTGGCTCTCGGCGGCGCGCGCTTCGCGCGAGGCGGTGCCCATCACCACGCTGAGCAGCCGGCGCTTGCCGTTGGGCATGTCGCGTACCGCGCTCGCGACCAGGCAGTAGCCGGCGGTGTCGGTGTAGCCGGTCTTCATGCCGTCGACCGTCGGGTCGCGGCCGAGCAGCAGGTTGCGGTTGTCCTGCTTGATCTTGTTGTACGTGTACTGGCGGATCGAGTAGAAGGCGTAGAAGTCGGGGAAGTCGCCGATGATGCGCGCGGCGATGGTCGCGATGTCGCGCGCCGACGAATAGTGGCCGGCCTCGGTCAGGCCGGTGACGTTGCGGAACTGCGTGTTCTTCAGCCCCCAGGCCTGGGCCTGCTTGTTCATCATCGCGACGAAGGCGTCGAGGCTGCCGCCGACGGCCTCGGCGAGAACCACCGAGGCGTCGTTGCCGCTCTGCACGATCATGCCCTTGAGCAGCTCGTCGACCGTCGGCGTCATCGTCGTGTCGACGAACATCAGCGAGCCGCCGCCCTTGCGCTCGGCCCAGGCGCGCTGCGACACCGGCAGCGTCTGCTCGAGGCTCAGCTTCTTGTCGCGGATCGCGCCGAAGACCAGGTAGGCGGTCATCAGCTTGGTCAGCGAGGCCGGATCGGCCTGCGCGTCGGCATCGCGCTCGGCCAGCACCTGCTGGCTGGCGAGGTCGATCAGCAGGTAGCTGCGCGCCGCCACTTCGGGCGGCTGCGGCATCTGCGCCGCGGCGGCACCGGCCAGCAGCAGGGACAGGACGAAGGCAAGGAGACGATTCATCGGGAAGAGGGGATTGGATGGGCGGCCGCGGCGGAGGTTCAGCGCGGCCACGGGCCCGCGACCAGCGTCTTCAGCAGCGCGAGCCGGCCGTGGAAGAAGTGCCCGGCCCCGGGCACCACCGTCACCGGCAGCGCCTGCGGCCGCGCCCAGTCGAGCACGTCGGCGAGCGTGACCACATCGTCGGCCTCGCCGTGGATGAGCAATGTATCGGCTGCCACCGCCGGCAGCGGAAAGCGGCTCACCGCCGGTGCGACCAGCACCAGCCGCTCGCAAGGCTGCGCCGGCACCGCCGCCGCCAGGCCGGCCGCGACCTGCGCCGCGACGTAACCGCCGAACGAGAAGCCCGCCAGCACCAGCGGCTGCCCGGGCGCGCGGAAGGCCGCGACGACGGCGCGCGCGTCGTCGACCTCGCCCGGCCCTTCGGCCCACGCGCCCTCCGAGGCGCCGACGCCGCGGAAGTTGAAGCGCACCGCTCGGTAGCCGAGCTGGAGGAAGGCCCGTGCCAGCGTCTGCACGACCTTGTTGTCCATCGTGCCGCCGTGAAGCGGATGCGGATGGCACACCACCGCCACGCCGCGCGCGGCCGCGGCCGCCGGCGCGTCGATCGCACACTCGATCGCACCGGCCGGCCCGGCGATCGTTCGGCGCTCGGTCTGCGCGTTCATCGCGGCCTCGGAGCCTGTGCAGGCTCTCAGCGCCCGACCTCGGGCGGCAGCCGGAGGCGCTCGACGACCCGGCCGTCCTTCAGGTGCGACTCGACGATCTCGTCGATGTCGTGCTTGTCGACGTAGGTGTACCAGACGCCTTCGGGGTAGACCACCGCCACCGGGCCACCGGCGCAGCGGTCCAGGCAACCCGCCTTGTTCACGCGCACGCCGCCGGGGCCGGCCAGGCCGAGGGCCTTCACGCGCGCCTTGCAGTGCGCCTGGGCGTCGGCGGCGGCATGCTGCGCGCAGCAGGCCTCGCCGTTGTCGCGCTCGTTCAGGCAGAAGAAGATGTGGTGCTGGTAGTAGCTCACGCGCCGGTTCCGGCCAGTCCGGCCCGGGCCGCCCGGGCGGCGGCCGCGGGCCGGAAGAGGCGCGCATTCTAGGCGGCCGGTGTCACTCCGCGGACCGGCTCAGCCGGCCGAGCAGCCAGCCGATCGCCGCCAGCGGCCAGAGCCAGCCGATCCACTGCGCCAGGCCGTTGAAGCGGATGAAGCGGCCCTGCTCCCACTGCTGCAAGTGCGCCGCGTAGTACGGATCGACCGGCGCCTGCACGACGAGCACCACCAGCGCGCCGAGCGCCCCCAGGCCGAGGCCGGCGATCACCCGCGGCTCGAGCCAGCCGGCGCCGAGTGCGAGCAGCGCACCGGCCACCATCGCCGGCACCACCACCGGCGTCGCCCAGGCCAGCGCATGCGCCGGCCC